>CALXDE010000084.1 GCA_944386965.1 uncultured Oscillospiraceae bacterium | reverse complement strand
CTGACGCGGATGGTGTCCATCCAGATGGGCCCCCAGACCCGGATGCTCCAGAACAACGACACGCTGATGGTGGAGAAGATCCAGTCCTCCCTGGTGAACACCATCCCCCTGTGGAAGAGCCAGATGGTGCTGGCCCTGGGGCTGGAGAACAGCCGCCGGGCCACCGCCGCCCAGACCGCGGTCACCGAGGCCACCAATGAACTGCTGAAAAAGAATGCGGATATGCTGAAGATGGGCACCGTGTCCGCCGCCAAGGAGGCTGAGCGGAGCATCATCGACATTGAGACGCTCCAGCACACCAACCAGCAGCTGATCTCCACCCTGGACGAGGTCATCCAGATCCAGAAGGACGGCGCCCAGAAGCGCAGGGAGGCCGAGGCGGAGCTGGGAAGGATCGAGGGCGAGCTGAAAGCCAAGCTGATGGAGCTGCGGGGCTGAGCTGGTTTTGCCGCCAGAGCTGGCGGCAAAAGACCCTCTTTCCCGGGAGAACAAAGGAGACAGACCCATGAAGGTTTTTCAGAAAAAAGGCGTGGCCATCCTGGTGATGGTGCTGTGCGTCGCGCTGGCCTCGGCCTGGGGACTGGCCCATCGGCCCGCCGCCACGGCGCCGGCCGGCGGCGAGCCCCTGGACGACAGCCTCTCCACCGCCTGGTGCCGGGAGTACATCGTGGACAATGCCGCTGTGCTCTCGGAGCGGACGGAGGAGGCCCTGGCCCTCTACGACGCCAATTGGGACGAGTGGGCGGGCAGCATTCTGGCGGTGGTGACGGAGCCCTTTGTCTCCGGCACGGCGGAGGAGGCGGCCTGGAACTGGGCCGACCGGCTGCAGCTGGGAACGGACGACGCCATCGTGCTCCTGGACATCGCCGGGCAGGACGCCTATCTGCTCTCCAGCGGCGGGTTTTATGACCGCTTCGGCGGGGAGGAGAGCCGCTACCTCAGCGCCTATCTCTATGAGGACTTCATGGCCGGGGACTATGACGCGGCGGTGGAGAATCTCTTTGCCCAGGTGCACCTGCTCTTCCACGCGGACGTCCTTCTGCCCCAGGCCGGCGAGGGGGTCCGGAGTCTGGCGGCGCTGGCGGTCACGGTGGCGGTACTGGTGCTGATCTTCTCCGTCCTGGACCGGATGCGCTACAACACCTGGTACTGGCGCTATGGCGGCATGAGCGTGCCGCCGGTGGTGTTCCGGCCGATTTTGTGGTGGCACCGGCCCGGCGGACTGTGGTGGCGGCGCAGACGTCCTCCCCGTCCCCCCAGAGGGCCCGCGCCGCCCCGGCCTCCGGCCGGCGGCGGGTCCTTCGCGCCCCGCCCGCCCAGGGGCGGCGCCTCCTTTGGCGCGGGCGGCTTCGGCCGGGGCGGCGGCTTTGGCAGCGGCAGAGCGGGGGGCGGCGGCTTTTCCCGGGGCGGCGGCGGTTTCGGCGGCCGCGCGGGCGGAGGCGGCTTCGGCGGCGGCCGGGGCGGAGGCTTCGGCGGCCGGCGCTGACAAGTACATGAGGGAGACGACGGCTCGTCTGCCGCGGGAAGCGGCGGACGGGCCGCGCTTTTTTGAATTTACAAATTGTTCAAAGTCCCCGGCTCTCTACCCATTGACAAGGGGGCGAAGTGGTGTTACACTCAGTTTAGCACTCCGGAGGAAGGAGTGCTAAAGGAGTGGCCCTATGGAATTGACACCACGAAAAAGGGAAATATTGAAAGTGGTGATCGAGAACTACATCGCCACCGCCGAGCCGGTGGGCTCCAAGGCCATCGCCTCCCAGCTCACCAGCAAGGTCAGCTCCGCCACCATCCGCAACGAGCTCTCGGACCTGGTGGAGATGGGCTACCTGGAGCAGCCCCACACCTCCGCCGGGCGCGTTCCCTCTCCCAAGGGGTACCGGCTCTATGTCAACGAGCTCATGGAGCAGCGTGCCCTGAGCCTGCAGGAGACGGAGCAGATCAACCGGGCCCTGCGCATGAAGATGCAGGAGCTGGACGGGGTGATCTCCAAGGCCGGACAGATGGCCGCGGCGCTGGTGAACTACCCGGCTTACGCCATGGCCGGGGTCAAGAGCGAGCTGGCCATCCAGCGCTTTGACCTGCTGTGGGTGGACGCCACCAGCTTCATCGCCGTGGTGATGAGCGAGGACAACCGGGTCAAAAGCCGCCTGCTGCACACGGACCTTCCCGTGAACGCGGCGGGGCTGGCGGATCTGGCCGCCCTGCTCAACGATCAGTTTACCCACCTCCATGCCGCCCAGATGAGCCAGCGCCTCATGGAGCTGGCCGGACAGACGCCGCCGGGGCTGTTCATCACCCTGAACCTGGCGGTGAATTACGCGCTGGAGGTGCTGGAGGGCGGAGAGAAGAACCGGGCCGTCACCGCCGGGGCCAACAACCTGCTCAAGCTCCCGGAGTTTCGGGACGCGGACAAGGCCCACGAGCTGATGAGCTTCATGGTGGAGAACCCGGAGGACCTGCCCGTGCCGGCGGAGGGCTCCCACATGCAGATCCTTATCGGCCCGGAAAATGTCAACGAGGCCCTCAAGGACACCAGCGTGGTGGTCGCCAGCTACGACATCGGCGAGAACATGCGGGGGCTCATCGGCGTGGTGGGTCCCACCCGGATGGACTATGCCACCGTGGCGGCACGGCTGAGCTACTTTGCCGAGGGACTGACCCGGATGTTTGGAAAACAGGAGCGGGAGGGGCTGCTGCCCGTCCCCAGGGAGGATAGCGAAAAACATGAGTAAGGAACACAAGAATACCCCCGCGCCGGAGGGCGAGGCCCGGCCGGAGCAGGAAAACACCGCCGCCCAGGCGGAGGAGGCCGCCGCCGGAGCGGAGAGCCCCGAGGCTGGGACCCCGGAGCGGCAGGAGCCGGAAACCTTCACCCTCACCAAGGAACAGATGGAGAAGATGGAGGGCCTGGCCGAGCAGCTGAGCGCCCTCAACGACCAGCACCTGCGCCTGATGGCGGAGTATGATAACTACAGAAAGCGCACCCAGAAGGAGAAGGAGTCCATCTACCAGGACGCCAAGGCCGACACCATCACCAAATTCCTGGAGGTCTACGACAATTTGGAGCGGGCCGTTTTGCAGGAGGGAGACGAAGAGAATGTCCACAAGAAGGGCATGACCATGATCTTCCACCAGCTCCAGGGCATTCTGGAGAAGCTGGGGGTCACGGTTCTGGACCCCACGGGACAGCCCTTTGACCCGGAGAAGCACAACGCGGTGATGCACGTGGAGGATGAGAACCTGGGGGAGAATGTGGTGTCCCAGGTCTACCAGAAGGGATTTTTGCTGGGAGACAAGGTCATCCGCTTCGCCACGGTGGTGGTAGCAAACTGATTTCGTTTGAAAGGCAGAGCCTTTCAAACGAGAAACAGCGCGCGGCAGCGCACTCGCTGCGCTCGCACGTTTGCGCGCTGAGCGGTATATTTTCGACGTACATGCCGTCGAAAATATGATTAAAATTAAAATGCGTATCCCAATATCAAATTGTTAAAAATAAAAATTTTCCATAGATTTAGGAGGCTGCTTATTATGGCAAAGGTAATCGGTATCGACTTAGGCACGACCAATAGCTGCGTGGCCGTCATGGAGGGCGGCGAGTCTGTCGTCATCCCCAACGCGGAGGGCAACCGCACCACCCCGTCGGTGGTGGCATTTTCCAAGACCGGCGAGCGTATGGTGGGCCAGGTGGCAAAGCGCCAGGCCATCACCAACCCCGACCGCACCATCTCCTCCATCAAGCGTGAGATGGGCAGCGACTATAAAGTGACCATTGACAGCAAGAAGTACACCCCCCAGGAGATCAGCGCCATGATCCTGCAGAAGCTCAAGGCGGACGCTGAGGCCTATCTGGGCAGCCCCGTCTCCGAGGCCGTCATCACCGTCCCCGCCTACTTCACCGACGCACAGCGCCAGGCCACCAAGGACGCCGGCAAGATTGCCGGCCTGGAGGTCAAGCGGATCATCAACGAGCCTACCGCCGCGGCCCTGGCCTATGGTTTGGATAAGGAGTCCGATCAGAAGATCATGGTCTACGACCTGGGCGGCGGCACCTTCGATGTGTCCATCCTGGAGATCGGCGACGGCGT
>CALXDE010000083.1 GCA_944386965.1 uncultured Oscillospiraceae bacterium | reverse complement strand
AATTAGGCAGCAACAGCAACAGTGTTGTTGTTCTTTAATTTATAAGTTGCCCATTTTATGGATGCTGGGCGCATCCGCCCGCTTATCCCGCTTCCTCATCCCCGTCGAAACCGGTACACCCCCGTGTGTCGGCGGGCCGCGCAAAACAACCCGCCGGAGAAAGCAACGGAAAACCTTACTTCTTCTCAGGCGCCGGGTAGTCCACCCCCTGGGTGTCCACCCGGATGCTCTCGATCACCACCGGCGTCCGTGGCTTGTCCCGCATGTCCGTGGGGACTTCGCTGACGGCGATGGCGGCCTCCACATTGCCCGTGATCTTGCCGAAGGCGGCATACTGCCCGTCCAGATGGGGGGCGGCGTCCACCATGATGAAAAACTGGCTGCCGGCGCTGTCCGGATGCATGGCCCGGGCCATGGAGAGAACGCCGGTGGTGTGGAGGATGTCGTTGTTGGCAAAGCCATTGGCCTTGAACTCTCCCCGGATGGCGTACCCGGGGCCGCCCATCCCGTTGCCGTTGGGGCAGCCGCCCTGAATCATGAAGCCGGGGATGCAGCGGTGGAAGGTGAGCCCGTCATAAAAGCCGCTGTTGGAGAGGGCAATGAAGTTGTTCACCGTGTTGGGCGCCTTGTCCGGATAGAGCTCCCCGGTCATCACCTGACCGTTTTGCAGGGTAATGGTTACAGTAGGATTGGACATGTGGTGTTCTCCTCTTCCTGATAAATTCATCGATCAAGATCTATCAAATATTTCAGTACCGGGACTTCATGGCCCGGTCCATCTCCCGCTTGGCGTCCCGCTTGGCGGCGGCGTCCCGCTTGTCGTAGTTCTTCTTGCCCTTGCACACGCCCACCTCCACCTTCACCCGGGCGTTTTTGAAGTAGACGCTCAGGGGCACCAGGGCCATGCCGTCCTGCTGGACCAGAGCCTGGAGCTTGCGGATCTCCCGCTTGTGCATCAGCAGGCGCCGGGGCCGAACCGGGTCCTTGTTGAAGATGTTGCCGTGCTCATAGGGGGAGATGTGCATGCCGTGAACGTATACTTCCCCGTTTTTGGCAATACAATAGGAATCCTTCAAATTCAGCGTGCCCGCCCGGATGGACTTGACCTCCGTGCCGCACAGCTCGATCCCCGCCTCATAGGTGTCCTCCACAAAGTAGTCGTGGCGGGCCTTGCGGTTCTGGGCTGCGATCTTGATGCCGGACTTCTCCATGGGAACCTCCTCTCAGGCAATATCGGGTTTATATTATAGCACAGGCAAGCGCGCCTTGCAAGGGAACCGTGGGAAAAACCGCCGGAATATTCCGGAGCCGCCGGAGCTGGAAAAGAAATTGCATTTCTCCAGCGGCTTTGGTATAATAAAAATAATTATGTAATGCTGTGGTGACCTATGACAATCTGCGATAAGCGAACACATCCGATTCCCGGCCTTCCCGCCGCCATGCCGGCGCTGCTGTGCGCGGCGACGCTGCTGGCGCTCTCTCTCTTTCCGGCCCTCCGCCTGCCATCTCTGGCCGCGGGGGGCGGGAACGCCCTCTGGGAGGCTCTGACCCCCGCGCCTTACACCAGCTATCCCCTGGCGGCCCACGCCATGGGACAGATCGACGGCTATACCGGCACCAACAGTCTGGAGGCGTTCCAGGCCAGCTACGCCGCGGGCTACCGCCTCTTCGAGTGCGACCTGGCCATGGCGGAAGACGGCCGGGTGGTCCTGCGCCACGACTGGTCCGCGGGGCTCCAGGAGGGGGTCGACCCGGAGCACATCCCCACGGCGGAGGAATTCCGGGACATTCCCATCTATGGGCAGTACACGCCCCTGACCTTCCTGGATCTTCTGGGACTTCTGGCCCTCTATCCGGATATCTATTTCATTATCGACGGCAAGGATACGGATGACGAGAGCGTCACCGAACAGTACACCGCCATGGTGGAGGAGGCGGAGGAGTGGGGCATGCTCCACCTCTTTGACCGGCTTATTGTCCAGCTCTACACTCCGGAGATGCAGGACACCGTGGAGGCGGTCCACCACTTCGACCACTATCTGCTGACCCTGTACCAGACCTCCTTCTACGGCGAGGCCGACGTGCTGCTCCAGTATGTCCTCTCCTGCAAGCGCCGCGGAATCGAAGGGATTGTCATGTGGCATTTTCTGTACACGCCGGACCTGCTTCCCGTCCTGGACAACAGCGGCATCCAGGTCTGGCTTCACACCGTCAACGACCCGGCCCAGGCCAGCCGCTATCTCAGCGAGGGCGCCTGGGGCGTCTACTCCGACCGGATCGACCCGGCGGAGATCACGAGAACCTAAGAGGAGGCCATTGCAAATGGAACTGATCGAAAAAACACTGGAGCGCCAGCCCATCTTCGACGGGCGGATCATCAAGGTCCACGTGGACAAGGTGGAGCTGCCCAACGGCAGCACCTCCACCCGGGAGATTGTCAACCACCCCGGCGGAGTGGGAATCCTGGCTCTGGACAAGGAGAACAACGTCCTCATCGTCACCCAGTACCGCTATGCCTACCAGCAGACGCTGCCGGAGATCCCGGCGGGAAAACTGGAGCGGGGGGAGGACCCCTATCACGCCGCCCTGCGGGAGCTGAAGGAGGAGACTGGCGCCAGCGCTGAAAAGCTCACCTCCCTGGGAAATGTCTATCCCTCTCCGGGTTTCTCCGATGAGATCATCCGCCTGTACCTGGCCCGAAACCTCACCTGGGGGGAGATGCAGCCGGACGAGGATGAGTTTTTGGACGTGGAGCGGGTCCCCTTCCACATCCTGGTGGACCGCATTCTCACCGGGGAGATCACTGACGCCAAGACCTGCATCGCCGTTTTGAAGGCCAAACTGCTGCTGGGGCTGTAAAGGGGCCAGGCCCTCGCTTTTCCACCGACATGGGAGGGACTATGGAACAGAAAAAGACCGTTCTCATCGTGGAGGACGAGAAAAATATTGTGGATATTCTCCGCTTCAATCTTCAGCGGGAGGGGTTTGAGACGCTGGAGGCCTACGACGGGGATACCGGCCTCGCGCTGGCCCGGGAGCGGCACCCGGACATCATTCTGCTGGACGTGATGCTCCCGCGGATGAACGGGTTCGACGTGTGCCGGGCGCTGCGCGGAGACGGGGACAACGTGCCGGTGCTGATCCTCACCGCCCGGGAGGAGGAGGCGGACAAGGTCCTGGGACTGGAGATCGGGGCCGATGACTACATCACCAAGCCCTTCTCCATGCGGGAGCTTATGGCCCGGGTCAAGGCCAACATCCGCCGCACCGCCATGCTCCATTCGGATGCCGCCGCCAACACCATGGACACCGGCACGGATCTGATCATCAACACCGATACATATCAGGTGACCAAGGCCGGCAGAGTCATCGGCCTGACCCAGCGGGAGTATGAACTGCTGACGTTTCTCGCCAGCCACCCGGGGAAGGTTTACAGCCGCATTGACCTGATGGAGCAGGTGTGGAACTACGGCTATGTGGGGGACGATGTGCGCACGGTGGATGTGACGGTCCGCCGCCTGCGGGAGAAGATCGAGGACGATCCCGCCGCCCCCGCCTATATTCTGACCCGCCGGGGCGTGGGCTACTACTTTACCGCCGAGTGAGAGCGGATCTCCGCCGCGCTCCGATCTTTCCCCGACAAGGAGGCTCTGCCATGTTCCGCAGCCTGCACATGAAGCTGGTGCTGATCATGCTGCTGCTCATCACCTCCCTGATGACCATTGTGGGTGCGTTTCTGATGACCAGTATCACCGGCTTTTTCATTGACGATTTCTACCAGCAGGTGGAAGCCATCTTCGGCTCCTCCAACGCCTCCTTTGTCAACAACCTGCGCGCCATGGCGGGCCGGGAGGACGGTCTGGAGGATATCCAGAACGCCATCGAAGCCAACGCGGCCCCTCTGGGCATTGACTACCGCAACCGCAACTACTACATTCTGGACGGGGAGACTGGCGCGCTGCTGGCCAGCAGCGTCGACAGCGCCGAGGTGCCCTATCTCACCGCCACCCCCAACCTCATCACCGCCCGCAGCAGCATCGCCCAGGGCACCGACGAGGTGGGGGACAGCAGCGACATCACCGCCAGCTATATGGATGTGGCCATTCCCATTACCGGCGGCGGGAGCAGCTACATCATCTATATTTATGACAACCGCGGCACCGTCAGCGATCTGAACAGCCAGATGTTTCTCATCATTGTCCAGGCTCTGCTGGTGGGGCTTCTCATCTCGGTGCTGCTGAGCTTCCTTCTGAGCAAGACCATGATCACCCCCATCGAGCGCCTGACCGAGGGGGCCGAGCGGGTGGCCGCCGGAGACTTCTCCGCCCCCATCGACGTGGCCTCCTCCGACGAGATCGGCATTCTCACCACCACCTTCAACGACATGGCCGCCATGCTGGAGGAGAACCTGCTGACGGTGGAGAATGAGCGCAACAAGCTGGACACCCTGTTTCTCCACATGACCGACGGGGTGGTAGCCTTCGCCGGAGACGGGTCCATCGTCCACTGCAATCCCGCCGCCAGCGACATGCTGGAGCGGGCGGTGGAGGACATGGACTACGACTCTCTCTTCGGCGCCCTCTTTCCCCTGGCGGAGCTGACCAAGCTGCGCCGCCCCAACTTCAAGGAGGCGGAGCTGCACATCCACGGAAAATTCCTGGAGGTGTATTTCGCGCCCTTCGACCAGGAGAGCGGCAGCGGCGTGATGGCCGTGCTCCACGACGTCACCGCCCAGCGGAAGAACGAGGAGATGCGAAAGGAATTCGTGGCCAACGTCTCCCACGAGCTGCGCACCCCCCTGACCAATATCCGCAGCTACGCCGAGACGCTGCGGGACACCGACGAGGTCCCCCAGGAGATCTCCAGGAGCTTCCTGGACATCATCATCGGCGAGACGGACCGCATGACCCACATCGTCCAGGATCTGCTGACCCTCAGCCGGCTGGACAGCGGTCAGTCGGAGCTGCAGATGACCCGCTTCCACTTTGGCGACGCCATCGACAGCGTGTGCCGGGCCGTGGAGCTGGACGCCCAGCGCCATGGCCACACCCTGGAGCGCCTCTACCACTCCGGGGAGCTCCCCATGATCGTGGGGGACCAGGACCGCCTGGAGCAGGTGATGATGAACGTCATCGGCAACTCCATCAAATACACGCCTGAGGGGGGGCACATCGCCGTCAGCGCCGGCTCCACCCAGGATCAGGTCTGGATGGAGGTGTCCGACAACGGCATCGGCATCCCCAAACAGGACTGGGACCGCATCTTCGACCGCTTCTACCGGGTGGACAAGGCCCGCTCCCGGGAGAGCGGCGGCACCGGTCTGGGGCTCTCCATCGCCAAGGAGCTGGTGGAGCGCCACGGCGGCACCATCGGCCTGGTGGCCCACCAGGGCCCCGGCACCACGGTGCGCATCGTCCTGCCCATCCGGCAGGACCGTCTACTGGAGGCCCGGGATGAAAAAGTCTGACACAACCGGAAAGCGGCGGGTGGCCCTGCTGCAGAACGCCTGCATCCTCTTCCTCAGCGCGCTGGCCGCCGCGCTGCTGGTGACAGTGTTCTCCTATGAGTCCGACGGCAGCGGTCCCATCCCCTCCCTCAACAATTTTCTGAGCAATCCCGCCGCCGGGGAATCCGCCCCCTCCTCCGATCTCAGCGGTATGGCCGCCCCCTTCAATCTGGTGGCCACCTCGGACCAGGGGCGCTACGGCCGCATGCTGGCCAGCGAGGTGGAGAGCGGCCTGCTCCACTCCTCCAACCTGCTGCTGGAGGCTCTGGGTTCCGCAGGGAGCGGCGCCGTCGTATCTGAGGAGATCTTCCTGCGGGCGCTGGAGGGGACCAGCCTCTTTCTGGACTATCTTGCCCCCGTCCCCGCCTCCATCCTGGCCGGATGGTTCGGCGCCGACTTCACCGCGGATCTGGAGATCCGCTATGTGCTGATCGCCGCCTCCGGCACAGGGACCCAGCTCTATCTTTGGGACGGTGTGGGAGAGATCACCCGCTATGACACCGCCGTGGAATACACCGCTCTGGAGAGTCTGATCCTCAGCTTCTCCGCGGATTTCGGCGACGTGGCCTTTGCCTATGAGGACCCGGAGACGTATGGACACCTCTCCCCCTACACCGTTCTCAGCAGTGAGGCGGCGGAGGCCATGGTCCTCACCGCCTCGCTGCCGGCCCTGGCCGGAGATGTGGACACGCTGCTGGATATGCTGGATTTCAACCCCCACACCATCGCCCGCTACAACCTGACCGACGGCATTGAGGTGGTGGAGTTCCCCCGGACCTTCCGGGTCTATCACGACGGGGTCATCCAGTACAGCGGCGATGCCGACGCTGCCAGCGCGCTCTATGTCATCCCCTCCAGAGGGAGCGCCCCCACCCAGGCCGAGGCCGTTCTGGCGGCCCGCCGTCTGGCGGAGGTCCTGCTGCCCGAGGAGGTCCTGCTGGAGGCGGACTTCTACTTCACCGGCATCCATCCCACGGAGTCGGGCTATCTCATCACCTTTGACTACCTGGTGGACGGCATTCCCGTCCATCTTGCCGACGGGGCCGCTCTGGAGGTGCGGACCACCGGGAGGGCCATCACCTATTTCCGCCTCCAATACCGGCAGTACACCGCGGCGGAGGACACGTATCACCTGCTGCCCCTGGCCCAGGCCATCCACATGGCCACAGCGTATGAGAATGTGTTTCTCACCAAGGGCTATGTGGATCGGGGCGGCGAAACCGTCACCGCCGAGTGGCTGGTCGCCTAGGTTCTGTCCGCCTCTGCGCGCCCGCTGACCTCCCAGAGAAAGGGGGAACGCCTGTGGAATCCTATCGTCTGAAGAATATCGTGATCCTGATTCTTCTGATTTTGAATATCTTTCTGGCCGCCCTGCTGGTGCACTACCGCCTCCAGGGGACCCGGGCCCGTCTGGCGATGCTGGAGGAGCTGCACAGCCTCTTTGACGCCAGCGCCATCTCCCTCTCGGAGGATCTGGAACTGGACGCGGCGCCGCTGGCCTCTCTCTCCGTTCAGCGGGATCTGGACGCGGAGGCGGAGATCGCCGCCATGCTCCTGGGGGAGAGCGCGGCCGCCGAGCACCAGGGCGGCGGCATCTATTCCTATACAGGAGAGCACGGAACGGTCCATTTCCGCAACGGCGGCAATTTCGATTTTGCCCCTGCGTCCCGGTTCGTGGAGGACCCCGCGGCGTTCTGCGAGTCCTTTTGTCAGGCCCACGGCTACCGCCCCGATACCGCTTTTCCGGACGGCACCGGCACCTTCACCGCCACCCAATACCTGGGGGAGATCGCCATCTACAACTGCACCGTCACCTTCCGCTTTCAGAGCGGCAATCTCACCGAGCTGTCCGGAACCTATGTCTCCACCGCCAGCACCGCCTCCTCCCCCTCCTCTCTGACGGCGGTGGACGCGCTGGTGCAGCTGCTGGACTATCGCAACGAAACCGGCATGGTCTGCAACAGCGTCCAGGACATCGCGCCGGTCTACGCCCTGCAGTCCGGCCCTTCCGCCGCGCTGGAGCTGGCCGCCAAGTGGCAGATCACGGCGGACGCCTATGTGTATTATGTTGACTGCTCCACCGGAGACATCATCCGCGCCTAACCGGCCGCGGATGATGTCTTTTTGTCCACTTTTCTGTCTGGTTGATTTTTTTGGAATTTATTATTGATTTTACCTGGTTTTTTGGTATACTACTTATGGTGCCTCATCCGCGTTATGTCGCCGCATCCGCCGGGAGCGGCGGCGGGCGGATCGCCCGGGCGAAGTTTTTTGCGCCGGGCCGTATGAAGCGGTTTACATCGGACAAAATGAGATGGCCGGTGTTTGACGATATTAAGGAGTTGTGTTCTTGTGAAGAAGTATATTGTGGAGGGTGGAAATCCTCTCTTTGGCGAGGTCCATATCAGCGGCGCCAAAAATGCCGCCGTGGCCATTATTCCCGCCGCGCTCATGGTAAACGGCGTCTGCCGCATTGAAAATATCCCCCGCATCAGCGATGTGTCCCTGCTGCTCTCCATCCTCCAGGATCTGGGGGCCGGTGTGCGCGGCATCAACCCCAACACCGTGGAGATCGACTGCACCCACGTGCGCAACGCCCGGGTGCCCTATGACGCTGCCCGCCGCTGCCGGGCCTCCTATTACCTGATCGGCTCCCTGCTGGGCCGGTTCGGCCTGGCGGACGTGGCCCTGCCCGGCGGCTGCGACTTTGGCGGCACCCGCCCGATTGACCAGCATCTCAAGGGGTTCAAGGCGCTGGGCGCCGAGGTGGAGGTCCAGAGCGGCTTTATCGACGCCCGGGCCCCCTACGGCGGGCGCCTTACCGGCGCCAACATCTTCCTGGACAAGGTTTCCGTGGGCGCCACCATCAATATCATGCTGGCGGCCACCCTGGCCGAGGGGCTCACGGTGGTGGAAAACGTGGCCAAGGAGCCCCACATTGTGGATGTGGCCAACTTTCTCAACTCCATGGGCGCCGATATCAAGGGCGCCGGCACCGACGTGATCAAGATCCGCGGCGTGAAGGAGCTCCACGGCGGCACCTACTCCATCATTCCCGACCAGATCGAGGCCGGCACCTATATGGCGGCTGTGGCCGCCTGCGGCGGTCAGATCAAGGTCTGCAACATCATCCCCAAGCATATGGACTGCATCACCGCCAAGCTTCTGGAGATGGGCGTGGAGGTGGAGGAGATCGACGACAGTCTTCTGGTCCGGCGCATCGGTCCCCTGATCAAAGCCAATATCAAGACCATGCCCTATCCCGGCTTCCCCACGGATATGCAGCCCCAGGTGGCGGCGGTGCTCTGTCTGGCCCAGGGAACCAGCATCATCACCGAGAGCGTGTGGTCCAGCCGTTTCCGCTATACCGACGAGTTCAAGCGCATGGGCGCCCAGATCCAGGTGGACGGGAACCTGGCCATTATCGAGGGGGTCCACCATCTGACCGGCGCCCAGATCCAGGCCTGCGACCTGCGGGCCGGCGCGGCTATGGTCATCGCCGCTCTGGCGGCCCAGGGGACCAGCGAGATCACCGGGGTGCAGTATATCGAGCGGGGATACGAGGATGTGATCGAGAAGTTCCGCAAACTGGGCGGAAATATCTCCGCCGTGGAGGTCCAGGAGGAAGATGAAGTCCTCAGCGTGGGCTGACCGGCCCGGAAAAAGCAAAAAAACAGAAAAGATGAGGAAACAGGGTAGGTGATACCCTGTTTTTTCTTGGAGAGATCACCCATGATGCAATTTTATACCCTGGCAAGTTCTTCCTCCGGCAACGCGGCCCTGCTCCTCACGGACTCCACCCGCCTGCTCCTGGACGCCGGCATCAGCTGTATGCGCATCCGCCGCGCCCTGGGCGGTCTGGGTCTGGGGTTGGATGACCTGGACGGCATCCTCGTCACCCACGCCCACACCGACCACATCGCCGGCCTCGCCACCCTGATCAAAAAGCATGCTGTCCCCATCCACTGCAGCGAGGAGACGGGGCGGCTGCTGCGCGCCCAACTTCCGGGAGTGGAACGGCTGCTGTGTCCCTTCCCGCTGGGCACTCAATTTCGGATCGGGGACTGCCGTATCGTCTCCGTTCCCACCAGCCACGACTGCCGGGGCAGCACCGGCTACCGCATCGACAGCGCCGGCTGCTCCTTCGGCCTGCTGACAGACACGGGCATCCTGCCGATATCCGCCCAGCTCCTGCTGGGGGTGGACCTGCTGGTGCTGGAGAGCAACCACGATGTGGAGGCCCTGCGCGCCGGTCCCTACCCCTATGCCCTGAAGCAGCGGGTGCTGGGGGATCTGGGCCATCTGAGCAACGATCTGGCCGCCCGGTTCGCCGCCGCCTCCGCCAGGGCAGGTACCGGAGAGATCGTTCTGGCCCACCTGAGCCAGGAGAACAATACGCCCCAGATGGCCCTGAACACGGTAGGGCGGGCGCTGGAGGCCGTGGACTGGCAGGGGCGGCTGTCAGTGGCGCCCCGGGACATCTGCAGCCAGCGTTATACAGTGGAGGTGCGTCCATGCAGCGAATCCTTGTAATCTGCGTAGGAAAGCTGAAAGAGCGGTTTTACATAGACGCGGCGGCGGAATATGTCAAACGCCTGGGGCGCTTTTGCCGGCCGGAAATCGTGGAACTGCCGGAGGTCCGCCTGCCGGAGCGTCCCTCCCCCGCCCAGGTGGAACAGGCGCTGCGCCGGGAGGCGGATGCCATTCTTACCAGAATTCCGCCCTCCTCCGACGTGGTGGCCCTGTGTGTGGAGGGCCAGATGCGCTCCAGTGAGGAGCTGGCCCGCCTCATGGCGGAGAGCGGCCGGACGGGAAGGAGCCTCACCTTCCTCATCGGCAGCTCTTATGGACTGCACCCCTCTGTCAAGGCCGCGGCACAATTCCGCCTCTCCATGTCCCCCATGACCTTTCCGCACCATCTGGCCCGGGTGATGCTGCTGGAGCAGATCTATCGGGGATTTCAGATCAATGCCGGCGGGTGCTATCACAAGTGACGCCAGCGTCTCCAAATGGGGCAGCCCCCGGACAAAAGGCGAGGCCCCCAAGGGCAGTCCCTGCCTTCTGTCCGCCGAACACGAAATCCGTGTTCAACTCAGAAAAGAATCCGGAAGCATGTTTTTCTGGTTGCCTGCCGAAAAACAAAAAGCCCGCCGATTTCTCACGAAATCAGCGGGTTTCTTGGAAGGGCCGGTTAAAATCGATATTTTCGAGATTCAAAAAACTCCAGGAGATTCATCCTACCGGCCTTCTGGCCACGGCGCTTTTGCGCCGTACAAGCGTTTTGCCAAAGGCAAAACCTTGGCGGAGGCGGAATTCATTTCCGCCGAGCATTTTGATTTCCCACGGAATCCAAAAGGAAAAGGACATCCTCTCGGATGTCCTTTTCTTTTTGGAAGGAACGGTTAAAATCGATATTTTTCAAAGGCAGCCAATACCGCCGCGAAGCGGCGGCACACCAACTGCGAGCCCAACAAAGTGGGTCGCAGTTGGAAAGGAGGAGCAAGGGAGCGGGCGGATGACGTCTTTTTTGCCACAGGCATAAAAAGACGTCGGAGCAAAGCGTACTTTGCTCCGACGTGGTACGCCGTGAGGGATTCGAACCCCCGGCCTTCTGGTCCGTAGCCAGACGCTCTATCCAGCTGAGCTAACGGCGCATGTCCTCATCAGACAGCTTAATTATGATAGCACACTCAGCCGGAAAAAGCAAGATCTAATTTCAAATTTTTTTCAATTTTTTTGCCGCCCTCAGAGGAACTCCTTCATCTGTTCAATGTTGTTCTCCTCGGTCCGCAGCAGCTTATGGGCCAGCAGCAGCGCCTCGCCGTCGGCAGCCTCGCAATTGTGCAGGCGGCGGGTCATCTGAATGGTCCCCATGGTGCTGCCCTGGATCATCATTTCCGCGATATGACTGGGGCTGCGGTCCGTCAGGGTCTTGGCCCGGATCATCACGCCGCTCATGAACTCCCGCATCTCCCCGCTCTCACTGGGGGTGACGCCCCGCTGGTGCATCAGGCGCTCCGCCCGGCCGGCAATGGCCTCATATTCCCCCAGCTGCTGTTTCAGCGCGCCCCGCAGCCGCGGTTCCTCCACCACCTCCAGCACCTGGGGAATGGCGCCCCGGCCCATCTCCGCGTTCTTGTGGACAAATTGCAGCAATGCGTTGCCCTGCTCCATCTCTATCACCTCGGAGATAGTCTGCGGAGCTTCCGGGTATTCTATGCGCGCCGGCACCCTTTGGCAGATTTTGCTAGTTTGCTTCCTCCCGGGGTCCGGGACGAAAGCCCTCCTCCACCAGCAGCGGCTCCAGCCCGCCGGCGGAGAGGTCCGCCACCTGGGCGCACAGCTCCTCCCGCCGCTGGGCGGGGAGCGTCACGGTCAGCAGGATATCCGCCCCGTACTCCGTGTCCTCAATGATGGCGCCGCAGCCCTCCAGGAGCAGCTTCATCCGCTCATAGAGGGGGTAGGTGCAGGGAACCGCCATGGTGGCCCACAGGCGCATCCGGCTGACGCCGGCGGCATTGAGGGCCAGCTTGGCCGTGCCGCCATAGGCCCGGGTCAGGCCCCCGGCTCCCAGAAGGATACCCCCAAAGTACCGGGTTACCACGCAGCACACATCCCACACATCCTCCCGCTCAAACACGTTGAGCATGGGCTGCCCCGCCGTGCCCTGGGGTTCCCCGTCATCGCTGTAGCGCAGGACCTTCCCCTGCCGGAGGCGGTAGCACCAGCAGTGGTGCCGGGCGTCGTGATGCCGCTTCCGGGTGGCCTCGATGCAGGCGCGGGCCGCCTCCTCGCTGTCCACCCGCCAGATGTGGCCGATGAAGCGGGAGCGCTTCTCCACATATTCCGCCTCGTCCTCCTGAAAGGGGATCAGGTATTCTTCACCCATGGTTCTCTCCTCTCCACTGCCGGCGCAGCAGGACATAGAATCTTGTCCGGTGTTCCCCGGTGTGATCCCGCAGCGTCTCCTCCCAGACAAAGGAGAAGCCGCATTTCTCAATGACCCGCCCTGAGGCGGGATTCTCCACATAGTGGCTGGCCCAAACGGCCTCCAGCCCCCGGTCCTGAAACCCGAAGCGCAGTAGCTCCCGCGCCACCTCCGTCATGATGCCCTGGCCCCACCAGTCCGGGTGCAGGGCATAGCCGATCTCGTCGGAGGGGCCGAAGGCGCCCCGGGCCGCGCCGGTAAAGCCGGCGGAGCCGATGACCCTGCCGCTCCCC
>CALXDE010000082.1 GCA_944386965.1 uncultured Oscillospiraceae bacterium | reverse complement strand
ACCCCCAGCCAGAACGCGGCGTATCCCTGCCGGTCCGCCAGCGCCCACACCCGGTGGAGGTGAAACAGGCCGAACAGGAGGAAAAACCAGGGCTCAAACCAGTGGATAGACGTCGTCCCCGCGCCTTTTGTCACAGCTGCCAGTCCTCCTCATCCCTGCCCAGGGCATCCAGGGCGGGGCGGATCTCCCCCCAGGAAAAGCCCCGGCGGAGGAGCCCATCCGCCAGTCGGCGGCGCTCCCGCTCGTCGGCGGTGCCGCTGGGACATTTCCTGCGCAGATATGTCGCAATGGCCGCGCCGGCCTCCGGCAGCTCCGACAGGGCCTCGTCCCAGAGCGCCTTCGGCACCCCCCGGCGCCGCAGTTCCTCCCGAACACGGCCGGGACCATAGCCCCGGTCGCCGTAGTGCCGGGCCACCAGCCGGGCATAGCCCGCGTCGTCAATGGCGCCCAGCTCCTCCAGCCAGTTCACCGCGGCCTGGATATCCTCCGCCCCCGCGCCCCGCCGGGCCAGCTTCTCCTCCAGCCCCCGGCGGGAGAGGGCCCGGCTGCCGGAGAGAGCGGCGGCCTGCGCTTTCACCTGGGAACATCGGGCAGCCGCCTCGATCTCCGAGAGGAGTCCGGCGTCCAGCTCCGTCCCGGCCCGCAGGCCGAAGCGAAGGACCTCCGCCTCGCCCAGGCGGAGGATGGAGCCGTCCTCCAGCTTGACCAGAAAGCGCCCCGCCCTCCGCTGGGAGGGCTTGACCTCGTCAATCCGCATCGTCCTCGTCGTCGAAGTCGTCGGCGCTGACATCCACCGCCCGACCGGCAGCCTTGGCGGCGATCCGGGACTGGTTGCTCATGAGCTTGTAGAAGTCCCGGCGGATGGCGGCCTCCAGCTTCTCAGCCGTCTCCGGATTGTCCCGCAGGAACTGCTTGGCGGCGTCCCGCCCCTGGCCGATGCGCGTCTCCCCCATGGAGAACCAGGAGCCGGCCTTCTGCACCAGCTCCAGCTTCACGCCCAGGTCCAGCAGTTCGCCCAGCTTGCTGATGCCCTCGCCGTACATGATGTCGAACTCCGCCTCCCGGAAGGGGGGCGCCATCTTGTTTTTCACCACCTTGGCCCGGGTGCGGTTGCCGATCATCTCGCTGCCGTTTTTCAGCGTCTCGATGCGCCGCACGTCGATGCGGACGCTGGCGTAGAACTTCAGGGCCCGGCCGCCGGTGGTCACCTCGGGGTTTCCGTACATGACGCCCACCTTTTCCCGCAGCTGGTTGATGAAGATCACCACGCAGTTGGTCTTGCTGATGGCGCCGGCCAGCTTCCGCAGGGCCTGGCTCATGAGGCGGGCGTGGAGGCCCACATAGCTGTCCCCCATCTCCCCCTCGATCTCGGCCCGGGGCACCAGGGCGGCCACGGAGTCCACCACCACCACGTCGATGCCGCCGGAGCGGACCAGGGCCTCGGTGATCTCCAGGGCCTGCTCACCGGTGTCCGGCTGGGCGATGAGCATGTCCTCGATATTGACGCCCAGCGCCCGGGCATAGGTGGGGTCCAGGGCGTGCTCGGCGTCCACAAAGGCGGCCTCGCCGCCCCGGCGCTGGGCCTCGGCCACGATGTGGAGGGCCAGGGTGGTCTTGCCGGAGGACTCCGGCCCGTAGATCTCCACAATGCGCCCCCGAGGCACGCCGCCGATCCCCAGCGCCAAATCCAGGGCCAGAGAGCCGGTGGGAATCACATCCACCTGGATGTCCTGACTGTCCCCCAGGCGCATGATGGCTCCTTTGCCGTACATCCGCTCGATCTGGGCCATAGCGGCCTCAATGGCCCGCTTCTTCTCACTGTTGGGCGCCGCCGGGGTGGAGGCCGCCGCTGCTTTCTTTACTGCCATGCTTCTTTTCTCCTCATTGTGTATCGAAATCCGTCCAATGCCGTTGTTTGACTAAATGCTCTCCAGCATGGTCCCATAGACCACCCGGGGAATACCGCCGGTGTCCTGCACCACGTTGATGTCCCCAAAGCCGTTGGCCCGCATGATGCGCAGCACCGTGTCCGCCTGACCGATGCCCACCTCGAAGTAGAGCCGGCCGCCGCAGCGCATCGCCTTGCGCCAGTGCTGAGAGATGTAGCTGTAGAAGTCGTAGCCGTCCTCGCCGCCGCACAGGGCCAGATAGGGCTCGAAATTTTTTACCGAGATGTCCAGCCGTTCGATGTCCGAGCGGGGGATGTAGGGCGGGTTGCAGACGACGCAGTCAAACTCCCCAATGGCCGAGGGCGGCTTGGCCATGGCGTCCAGAACCATGACGGACACCTGACTCCCCAGCTGGTTGCGGCGGATGTTCTGCCGGCAGATGCGCACCGCTCCCTCGGAGATCTCTCCCAGCAGCACCCGACACTTGGGGGCGTTGGCGGCGACGGCCAGTCCAACGCAGCCGCTCCCGGCGCACAGGTCCAGCACGCGGCACTGCCCCAGGGTATTGACATAGTCGATCGCCTGGGCCGCCAGCACCTCCGTGTCCACCCGGGGGATGAGCACCGCCTCGGAGATGTCCAGGGGCAGGCCGTAAAACTCCCACTCGCCGATGAGGTAGGCCACCGGCTCCCCGTGGAGATGCCGGTCCACCAGCTGACGAATGCGCTTTTCCACTTCCGGCGTCACGTAGAGCTGGCCGTCCCGGATCAGCTCCTCCCGGGTCTTGCCGCTGCCGTAGCACACCAGCTCCCGGGCCTCCAGTGTGGCGGCGGTGATGCCGGCGCGCCGCAGCTCCTGCCGGATATCCAGATACAAATTGTTATATGTAGTTGGCATATGACCCTCCGTTATCGAAACATGGAGGACATGGAGGAAACCCCGCGCTTTTTGTCCAAGCGTGGGACGCCTCCTGCTCCAGACACACAACACAAAACAAACGGTTTGCCTTGACGATTTGATTGCCCTGACGGCATGCGCGCCAGAGCCATAGGGTTGAACCGGCCGCCCCGCAAAATCTTCGATTTTGCGGGGGCTCGCCGCTCTCGACGCAATTCCATTTTTCCAAGGACATGCGCCTTGGAAAAATACGTTGACTCAGCCGCCCTGGGCGGCGTCACCAGTGCGCACACTGGTGACGGGGGGAGGTCGAGGGGGGACGTGTCCCCCTTCGATTTATCTCACCATCGATCCTTGCCTTTTTCCTCCGGAATGACCCGCTTCATGGCCTCAATGGCCACCTCCAGCATGGAGTCGTCGGGCTCGTTGGTGGTGAAGTTCTGCATCCACATCCCCGGCCGGGCCAGAAAATTGGTCACCGGGTTGTCGTGGCCCCCCACATAGCGGTTGAACTCATAGGTGATGCCCACCACAAAGGGCAGGGCCAGCAGCTGCACGCCGATGCGGGCGAACACGTTGGACATGGGCCAGATGGCGAACAGCACGCTGTGGACCAGGATGGCCACGATGATGACCACGAACAGGAAACTGGTGCCGCACCGGGGGTGGTGTTTGGGCTGGATGCGGGCGTTTTCCACCGTCAGCGGAAGACCCGCCTCGTAGCAGAAGATGGTCTTATGCTCCGCCCCGTGGTAGGAGAAGAGCCGGCGGATGTCCTTCATCCGGGAGATGGCGATGAGGTAGCACAGGAAAATGGCCACCCGCAGGACGCCGTCCGCCAGATTGCGGGCCAGGACGCTCTTCGTGAAGTGCTCCACCAGACCGGAGAGGAGCGTGGGAATCAGCATGAACAGCAGCAGCGAGAAGCACACCGCCAGCACCACGGAGAAGCCGATGACCACCTTCTCCATTTTTTCGTTTCCCAGTTTTTTGTCCAGCCACTGCTCGAATTTGGAGGGCTCTGCCGCCGGGGCCTCCTCGGGATAGAAGTCCGCCGAGTACATCAAGGCCTTTACCCCCCGAACCATGCTGTCCAGGAAGGTGACGCTGCCCCGGATCAGCGGCCATCCCAGGATGGGGTAGCGGTCCCGGATGAGCTTGAGCTCCTCCTCCTTCACCACCAGCCCCTCCGGGCTCCGGATGACGATTGCCTGCTTCTCCGGCCCCCGCATTAAGATGCCCTCGATGAGGGCCTGTCCGCCGATGGAGGTGCGGAAACCGGAGGATGTTTGCTTTTCCATAGTGTGTAAATTCCTTTCGAGGGTAGTATATCACATGCGCGAATATTTTGCAACGTTTGTTCGAATCACAGGCCGCCGGCACGTCTCAGCCCGTGGGGAGAGTGATGGTGACGAGGGCGCCGCCGCCGGAGGCGTTGGCGATCTCAAAGGAGCCGTTGTGCCGCTGAATGATCTCGTCGCAGACCGCCAGACCGATGCCGGAGCCCCGGGCCTTGGAGGAGCCCTTGTAAAATTTCTGCTTGACAAAGGGAAGTTCCGCCTCTGGGATGCCGGGACCGTAGTCCCGGACGGTGATCACGATGTTGTTCTGCAACTGGTGAATGGCCGCGTCGATCCGTTTGCCGGCGCCGCCATGCTTGGCGGCGTTGTCCAGCACATTGCAGAACACCTGCTTGAGACGCTCCGCGTCGCCGGGGATGGGAGGGAGCACATCGTCTCCCGGTTCGTAGAAGAGCTGAATCCCCTCCTGGCGCAGCAGGGCCTGGTAGGTGTAGATGGTGTCCTCGAATTCCGCCTGGATGTCCACCTGGGCCAGGCGCAGGGTAAACCGGCCGTCCTCCATGCGGCTGAAATCCAGCAGCTCCTCCACCATGCTCGTCAGACGGCGGGACTCCTTGAGAATAATGGAGATGCCCCGGCGCAGCTCCTCCGGACTCTCGCCGCCGTCCAGCAGGGTTTCTCCCCAGCCGTTGATGGCGGTGAGGGGGGTGCGCAGCTCGTGGGAGACGGAGGAGATGAACTCCGATTTTACCTTCTCCGACTGGGCGATCTTCATGGACATGTCGTTGATGGAGTCGATCAGCTCTCCGATCTCGTCCTGATAGGGGTTTTCCAGCTGGGCTCCATAGCTGCCGCCGGAGATGCGCTTGGCGGCGGCGGTCACCTCGGCCACGGGTTCCACCACGTTGCTGATGAACACCATGTTGGAGAGGTAGACCATGATGATCGCCACGATCGCCACCAGGGCCGCCACCAGCGCGTTGAGGAGAATGGTGCGGTTCACCCGGTCCAGAGAGGTGACATAGCGGAGAGCGCCCACCACCCGTCCGTTGAACTCCAGGGGCGCGGAAACCGCCAGAATATCCTGACCGGTGGCCGGGTCCTGGCCGAAGTAGGGCTCGACACGTCCGTCAGTCAGGGCCGCCGTGATGTCGGGGGTCCCGGGGGAGAGTCCCGCCGTCACGCCGAAGGAGGACACCAGGATGCGCCCGCTGCTGTTGATGAACTGCAGCTCCATCTGCTCCCGGTCCTCAAAGCTCTCGGTGGAGCTGTAGGCCTGCTGATAGAACTCGTTGTAGCTGTTCATGGCGTAGGTATTGAAGGCGTCCGTCTCCGCCCGGGCCCGGGACACCAGATCAGAGCGCATGCCGGTATAGTAGTAGTTGGAGATGGCCACGGAGTAGACCACCGCCCCCAACAGGGCCACCAGCACGATGGGGCCCAGGGAGTTGATGAGCCAGCGCTGCCGGAGTCCCTTGATGCGTATGGTGTTTTTCATCGAAAGGCCCCCTTTCCTCAATTTGCGGTTCCCTGTGCCCCAGGGAAAGAAAACCCGGGGCCGGAGCGGTGCTTGCCCCGGCAGGAGAAAACCGCCGCCGCGGCAGCCCGGCCCGGCGGGCCGAAACAGCCGGCGCCCCTTCAGCGGCCACTGGGCGCTCCGCTCAGCCGATCTCCTCCGTTGTACGGAAAGTCACTGTCCGCTGGGCGGCGTCGATCTCACAGATCATGGCGTAATATGTCCGTTCGATGCAGAGATTCCCTGTTTCTGTCAAGCTCAGCAGCACCAGCGCGGTACGCTCCTCATCGATCACAACGGCCGCAGTGTCGTCCCGGATGATCCGATACGCTCGTTCAAACACCAATGTCCAACCTCCCAGCGGATAGGTAAACATGGCATGCTCCTTTCAAAGACAGATATTCTCCCAGGGGAGCGCGCTCTGTCCCGGGCCAAACCGCCTGCACGCCGCGGCGCGGCGGCGGGACAATCCCCCCGTGCCGCCCCTCAGAAGCCCCACTTGTACCCGAAGCCCCACACAGTGGTAATATAGGTTGGATTCTGGGGGTTGTCCTCGATCTTCAGGCGCAGGCGGCGGATATTGACATCCACGATCTTCAGCTCGCCAAAGTAGTCCCGGCCCCAGACGGTGTCCAGGATCTCCTCCCGGCTCAGGGCCTTCCCGGGATTTTCCATGAACATTTTAATGATAGCGTACTCCACCTGTGTCAGCTTCACCCGCTCGCCGTTTTTTTCCAGAGAGCGGTTGCGGGTGTTCAGGCGGAAGGGGGGCTGCACGATCTCCCCAGGATGCTGCTCCGGCACCGGCACGCTGCCGCCGGCCCGGCGGAACAGGGCATCCACCCGGGCGGTGAGCTCGGCGGGGGAAAAGGGCTTGGTCACATAGTCGTCCGCCCCGGTCATCAGGCCCGTGACCTTGTCCATCTCCTGACTGCGGGCGGTGAGCATGATGATGCCGATGGCGGTATTGGTGGCCCGGATGCGCCGGCAGACCTCAAATCCGTCGATCCCCGGCAGCATAATGTCCAGCAGGGCCACCCGGATGTCGCTGTTGCGCTGCAGCAGCTCCAGCGCCTCCTCGCCGGTTTCCGCCTCGATCACCTCGTAGCCGGCCCGGGTCAGGTTGATTACAATAAATCCGCGGATGCTGGCCTCGTCCTCCAGCACCAGGACCTTTCTCGTCATAGGGTAATACCTCCTGTCGATTCTGTGTCAGTTTTCACCCGAGTCCCACTCGCGGATGATGAGCCGGAAGCGCTGGTTGAGCTCCTCCTGGTCAATGGCGTACTGCCAATCCTCATTCCCGTTCAGGAAGGCCGCGGCGTATATGGTGTCCACCTGCCGCTTGAGAACAAAGCGGTTGTTGCGGGTGGCCTTGTACTCCCGGCTGCTGCCGGTGATGGTATAGATGCCCAGGAAATCCTGGAAGGACTCGTCGTCCTGGCCGAGGATGGAAAAGATGAGCCCCCGCTCGTCGGTGCTGTAAACCTGGCGCACGGCGATCCGCCGGTCCCAGCTCTCTGGCAGCAGCAGATACCAGCCGTCGCTGTTGTTGTGGTAGGTGGTAGCCGCCACCTCCCCCTGGCCCTTTGCGTTGTAGTTGCGCCAGACCACCTGCCAATAGGTGTCGTCCCGCACGCCGGAGGAGGATGGGATCTGCTCGGGCATGGGCACCTCAGTGACGCCGTCGCCGTCGATATCCTGGGGCTGCAGGTCGATATAGCGGAAGATCTCGCTGGACACGCCGGTCACATCGTTGCGGACAATATTGGTGATGCTGTCCTGATAATAGGTCAGAATATCGGTGATGGCCCGGGTATCCTCCGCTACGCCGGTGATGAACAGGGCGGTTTCCCCGCCCCGCAGGGCGCCGGTATCCATCCGCTCCAGCTCCGCCATGGTCATGGAGAGGCGGGCAAAGGAGTGGGACTGGAGCGTCTGCTCCTCCCAGTCATAGTATTCGGCCACCGGCTCCCCGTTGGTGTCGCTGCGCAGCAGGACGATCTCCTGGACGCCGTCGCCGTCAAAATCCAGGACCTCGTACTGGGTGTACAGCCCCTCCATCAGGAGCTGAGGAGTGAAATCGCGGATGGAGTAGACCCCAACGGCCTGATACTCGGCGTTGACCCGCCAGCCCACGATCAGCTCCTGGACGCCGTCGCCGTCCATATCCATATAAGAGATGCTGTGGATGGCCGTACCGCTCCCCTCGATCAGGGCCACCTGCTCATAGGAGTCCTCCACTGCCTGGAAGATATAGATTTTCAGAGGGCGCTCCTCGCTGTTGCTGCGGAAAAAGGCCAGAGCCTCCTCCACGCCGTCGCCGTCCAGATCTACCAGCTGTACCGACTGGATGTTGGTGCCGGAGGTGGGCGCCGCGTACTCCGCGCCATCGCTGAGGATCTGGTCGATCTGCTCGCGCAGCTCCGTATACTCGTTGGGCAGCTGGGGCACCTCATAGAGCTCCTCGAAGGAGGCGGTGAACATGCACCCGCTCAGCAGCAGGGAGATGCCCAGACACAGCGCCGCCGGCCAAAACAGTTTCCCATGACGCACCCCGGCGCCCCCCTTTCCTTAATTTAATAATAAAGTATAGAAGATACCATATAGCATGATACCATAAACCCTATAAAAAGGGTAGTCCCTCTTTCAGAAAAGGGCGGAGGGAATTTGTAAACTTTCTGCGATGGAGGCGGAAGGGGGGAGCCTGCCCCGATCGGCGGAAAAAAGCCTTGCATTTTCGCGGTGCAGCATGTATAATAACCTACGTTCCAGACCTGCCGGTGTGATGGAATTGGTAGACGTAGTGGACTCAAAATCTACTTCGTAGAATGTTGAGTGCCTTGGCAAAACCCTTGATAAATCGGCGTTTTCACAACTTCATAATTTCATTTGATTTTAATATCCCTCCCGCACATCCCTCCAAAATCTGAGAT
>CALXDE010000081.1 GCA_944386965.1 uncultured Oscillospiraceae bacterium | reverse complement strand
CGATGCCCTTCTCCTCCAGCCACTTGGTGATGGCGGGGATGGCATCCTTCACGGTCATGCCGTTCAAAAAGTCGGAGTTGACCATGATGCCGGTGTCGTCCTTGAGGGTGAAGGCCTCCTTCTCCACATCGCCGCCCTTGACCACCTCGATGATCTCGCAGCCGAACTTCTTGGCGAACTCCCAGTCCCGGTCGTCGTGGGCGGGCACGGCCATGATGGCGCCGGTACCGTAGGTGGAGAGGACATAGTCGGAGATGAAAATGGGGATCTCCCGGCCGTTGACCGGGTTGACGCCCTTCACGCCGGCAAGGCACACGCCGGTCTTCTCCTTGTTGAGCTCCGTGCGCTCCAGGTCGCTCTTGGAGGCGGCGGCGCGCTGGTAGGCGGTCACCTCCTCCGCGTTCTGGATGGCGCCGCTCTCCAGCCACTGGCGGATCAGGTCGTGCTCCGGAGAGAGGACCATATAGGTGGCGCCGAACAGGGTGTCGGGCCGGGTGGTGTACACCACGATATCGTCGCCGGTGGTGGCCCGGAAGGTGACCTCGGCGCCGGTGGAGCGGCCGATCCAGTTTTTCTGCTGGATCTTCACCCGCTCGATAAAGTCCAGATCGTCCAGGTCGTCGATGAGGCGCTGCGCGTACTTGGTGATGCGGAGCATCCACTGACTCTTCTCCTTGCGGATGACGGGGCTGCCGCACCGCTCGCACACGCCCTCCACCACCTCCTCGTTGGCCAGAACGCACTTGCAGGAGGTGCACCAGTTCACCGGCATGGAGGTCTTGTAGGCCAGGCCGTGTTTATAGAGCTGGAGGAAGATCCACTGGGTCCACTTGTAGTACTTGGGGTCGGTGGTGTCCACCACCCGGTCCCAGTCAAAGGAGTAACCCAGCATGTGCAGCTGCTTGGTGAAGTTGGCGATGTTGTCGTGGGTCACCTTGGCCGGGTGGATGTGATTTTTGATGGCGTAGTTCTCCGTGGGCAGGCCGAAGGCGTCAAAGCCGATGGGGAACAGCACGTTGTACCCGTCCATGCGCTTCTTCCGGGCCACCACGTCCATGGCGGTGTAAGGCCGGGCGTGACCCACGTGGAGGCCCTGGCCGGAGGGATAGGGGAACTCCACCAGGCCGTAGAACTTGGGCTTGTCCGTCTCCCCGGTCCTGGCGGCGAAGGTCTTCTCCTCCGCCCACTTTTTCTGCCACTTTTTCTCAATGGCGGTAAAATCGTATTTCATGTCCGTCACACTTCCTATATTACTCTATCATTTGAATCAGGCCCTCTGCTGGAAACAAAAAAGCAAATTCTCAATTATTATACATGCCGTCTCTCCGTTTTGCAAGAGGGGCTATCCAAATCTGCTGGCAGAAGCGAAAACAGGGCGGCCTCTGCCGCCCTGCCGCCGAAAACCGACGTTACTCCGCTGTCAGAAACGCGCTCACGTCCAGGGGCGTCCCGTCCTGCCACAGCCGCTCCAGGGAGTAGAACTCCCGGGCCTCATTGCTGAACACGTGGACCACCACGCTGCCAAAGTCCAGCAGCACCCACGTGCCGCCCCGGTAGCCCTCCCGGTGGAGGGTCGGTTCGCCGCTCTCGTTCACCGACTTTTCCACCGCGTCGCACAGGGCGTTGATCTGGGTGTTGCTGGTGCCGGAGCAGATGACAAAGTAGTCCGCCAAACTGGTCAGACTCTCCACGTCGATCACCTGGATATTCTGTCCCTTTCTGCTGTCCAGCGCCTTCGCTGCCGTAATGGCCATCTCTTTTGGCGTCATTGCGCTCTCCTTTCCGTCTTTCCGTTTCTCAGGCCGCATTCTCTTCCTCCCGCTGGTCCGCCCAGGGGTCAGGGTTGTAGTTGGGGTCCTGCCAGGGGTCGTAGCCGGGGTCGCCGGGGTCCGCAGGGTCTACTGTCTCCCCGCTCTCCCCCTCTCCCGAGGGTTCCGCTTCCTCCGGCTGGGTCGGTTCACCCGCGCCGGGATCGGTTGTCTCTGTTCCCCCCGGATTCTCCGGGTCCGTGGTAGCGCCGGGGTTCTCCGGGTCCGTCACGCCGCCGGGGCGGTCGGGATCGGCGCCGGCATTGGGATCGCTGGGATCGGTGATCTCACCGGAGGCGTTGGGATCGTTGGGGTCCGTCGTCTCCTCATCCTCCGGGTACACCACATAGTAGCTGCCTCCGTCTCGGACCATCTCTGCCGCACCGCTGTTCACGTCGTTCATCAGCTGGTTGTGGGCGGTATCCGCCACGGAGCCGGTGGAGGAGCTGATGGTTCCGTCGCTGTGGAAGGACATGAGATCCAGGTTCCCCAGGGAAATGCTGCTGTTATAAGGATTGAGGTAGGTGTTCACCATGGATACCAGCTCATTGGGCTTGTAGGTCACATAAGACTGGTAGTTGTGCTGGGTCCGGCTGTAACACTCCACATAGTTTGCCGGCAGGCTGTGGAAGGTGACCTTGTTGGCGCTGCCCAGCTCCAGGGCCTTCTGGGCAAACCAGGCCAGATTCCCGATGGAGAGGTCCGTCTCCACGTTCTCCTTGAATACCTCCACCATGGAGCCCAGGTACTTGAGGTTTTTCACCTGCAAAATCTGCTTGGCAGCCTCCACGATAAACTGCTGCTGGAGCTGGGTGCGCTTGATATCGCTGCCGTCGTAGCCGGCCCTGCGCGCCTCATTGATCTCCCACTGGTAGACGTTGTTCTTCCGCCAGCGGATCAGCTGCATGGCCTTGTCCCCGTCCAGCAGCTGCTCACCCGATTCCAAATCGATGGTAAAACCATTCTTTGACGTGTCAATGTAGTGCATCCGGAAAGGCACATCAAAGGTGACGCCCCCCACGGCGTCCACCAGATCTCCCACCGCCTGCCAGTCCACCATCACATAGAAGTTGGGGTACACCCCCAGGGTCTTGCGCACCCAATTTTTCACATTGCCGGTCCCGCCCCAGATGGTGGAGTTGATCTTCTTCACGTCTGTGGAAAGGTTCACCATGGTATCCCGGGGGATGCTGCAGGCGTCGATTTCCCCGGTATTGGAGTCGAACACAATCAGCATCAGCATATCTGCGTGGTTATTTTCATCTGTCCGGCCGATGAGCAGGAAGGTGTACACGCCCTCCTTCTGGTCGGCAATGTACTCGGGCAGTTCCTCGTTCACATCGACGCCAGCCTCCAGCAGGCCCAGACGCTCCTCCTCCGTGAGGTTGGGGTCGTTGGGGTCCACAGCGGAGGTTCCCGGGTCGGGGATGTCCGGGGCCTTGACGATGCTGTTCCACACGGCGCGGAACACCAGGAACAGCGCCAGCAGCACCGCCAGCACAATTCCCACAATCAGCAGCGCCCGGCTGGCCCCGCCCTTTTTCGCCGGCCGCCTGAGGGCGGAGGGTTTCTTCCCTTCCCCCGGCGTCTTTTTCTCCGCGGCCGGCCGCTGAGGTTCAGGGCGGGGCGCCTCCCGCTTTCCTTGATAGCGATTCATAGCAGCTTTCCTTTCAAATAATCCCTCGCACGCACACTGTTGGGATGGAGCGCCATCCCCTTTTGGGACAGGTCCTCCACCGCGATGGTCAGTCCCCGCAGCATCGCCCGGTCCAGATCCTCATAGGCCAGGGGGCGCAGCTCCCTGAGCGCCCCGAAATCCCGGGTCGGTTCGATATAGTCGGCCATATAGATGATTTTCTCCAGCAGCGTCATACCCGGCTTGCCGGTGGTATGCCAGCGGATGGCCTCATATATCTCGTCGCTGACGCCGAACAGATCCCGGGCCAGGGCCGCGCCGGTCATGGCGTGGAGCATTTTCCCGCCCAGCCGCCGCTCCTGCTCGTCCACCGGGATGCCGTACTGCCGGCACAGCGCCAAGTGCTCCTTCCGGTTCAGGCGCTTGGTGCAGTCGTGGAGCAGGGCGGCCCGGCGGGCATCCTCCTCGTCGGCGCCCCAGCGCCGGGCCAGCTTAGCCGCAGTCTCCTCGGTGCCCAGCACATGGGGCACCCGGCGCTGGTCCAGCAGGGACAGGGCCGCCGGGCGCAGCTGCTCCAGCGGCAGATGCTTCAGATCCGCCCGGGTTCCATAGAGGTGATGGATCAAGATATAACCATAGACGGCGGGAAGGAGGAATTGGTTCCCTTCCCCATGGGACAATCTCTCCCGCAGCTGGGTGGAGGAGATCTCCACCGCCTGGGGCAGGGGAACCGTCACCACCTCCGCCCCGCAGGACTTGCGCAGGCGGCGGCACTGTGCCTCAAACTGCTCCGCCGTGTCCGCGGCGCTGCGGCGGAAGGCGGCCAGGGTGCACAGCGCCGCGATCTCTCCGGGGCGGCGCCAATCCTGAAAGGTCAGGAACATATCCGTTCCCATCAGGAGATACAGGCGGTCCTTGGGATGCCGCTTGCGGATAGCCCGGACCGTATCCTTGGTATAGCTCTTTCCCTCCCGTCTGAGCTCCAGATCCAGGACCTCCACCCGCTCCCCGATGTGCTGCCCGGCCAGCTGTGCCATAGCCAGGCGGTGTCTGGGGGCCGGACTTCCCTCCGCCAGCTCCTTATGGGGCGGAATGCCCACCGGCACCAGATACAGCCGGTCCAGCTTCAGATATTTCATGGCAAACTGCGCCGCGGCCACATGACCCGTATGGATGGGGTTAAAGCTCCCCCCATAGATGCCGATCTTCACAGCTGTCCTTCACCCGCCATCTTCCCCATCACTCCTTGCCTCACCGCTCCTTCTTCTCCGCTTTCAGCAGCTGGATTTTCCGCTTCTTTTTGTCGTGCTGCTGCCGATAGAGCACGAACCGGGCTCCGATCACCTGCACCGGCTCGCTGCGGGTCAGGCGGCTCAGCTCTCCGCAGGCCTCCCGGGCGGTGAGCAGCGCGTTCTCCTGCACCTTGCATTTGATGATCTCCCGGGCTTCCAGCGCGTCGTCCGCCTGCTTGACCAGGTTCTCCGTGATCCCGTCTTTCCCGATATAGACAATGGTATCCATACTGTTGGCGATGCCCCGCAGCTGGGCGCGCTGTTTACTTGTCAATTCCATAGTGGTTCCTTTCTGCCCCGCGGGCAGCCGGCAAATCTCCCCATCATGCCCGCAAAATGATATCGTTGGTCGGAAGCCGGCGCTACTTCTTATCGGCCAGGTACGCCTTCAATTTCTCCTCAAACACCGCCAGCGCCTTCCCGCGGTGGGATACCGCCGCCTTTGTCCCACACCGCAAAGGCGCGTGGGAGCCCTCTTTTATCTTCCTCGGGTGGAGTGAATCCGCCCTGCGGCGAGATTTTCCCTTCGGGAAAATGCTCGGACGCCGCCTGCGCGGCGGGAGAAAAGGCGGCGCTACTTCTTATCGGCCAGATATGCCTTCAATTTCTCCTCAAACACCGCCAGCGCCTTCCCGCGGTGGGATACCGCCGCCTTTTCCTCCGGCGTCAGCTGGGCGTAGGTCTTGCGCAGCGGCGGCAGGAAAAACACAGGATCGTAGCCAAAGCCGCCGCTGCCCTGGGGGGCAAAGGCGATGGTGCCCGGGCAGACGCCCTCGGCGTCGATCACGTCCCCATTGGGGAAGCAGCAGGTGATGTGGCTGGTAAAGTGGGCAGAGCGGTTGGTCTGGCCCCGGAGGGCCTGGAGCAGCAGCTGGTAGCGCTGCACGTCGTCCAGCTCCGGCCCGCCATAGCGGGCGGAGTAGACGCCGGGAGCGCCGTTCAGGGCGTCTACACAGACGCCGGAGTCGTCGGCAATGGCCGGAAGCCCGCTCCGCTCCATCACCGCCCTGGCCTTCAGTAGGGCGTTTTCCGCGAAGGTGCTCCCCGTCTCCTCCACCTCTACACGCAGGCCGATGTCGCTCTCCAGGACAACCTCCACCCCCTGGGCGGAGAGGATGTCCTGCATCTCCTTGAGCTTATGCTGATTCTGGGACGCCAGTACGAATTTCATGCCTCATCCCTCCAAAATCTCTCTCTGTTTTGCCAGCAGCTCCCGGACGCCCTTCTCGCACAGGGCCACCAGGGTCTGCTGCTCGGCCACGGTGAAGCCCCGGCCCTCGCCGGTGCCCTGGAGCTCGATGATCTCCCCGGCGTCGTTCATGACGCAGTTGAGGTCCACCATGGCGTGGCTGTCCTCCTCGTAGCACAGGTCCAGCATCGGTTCATCCCCCACGATGCCCGCCGACACGGCGGCCACATAGCGGCGGATGGGGTTCCTCTCCACCGCCCCGCTCTCCACCAGCTTCTTGCAGGCGATGGCCAGGGCGATAAATCCCCCGGTGACCGAGGCCGTCCGGGTGCCGCCGTCCCCCTGGAGCACGTCGCAGTCCACGGTGATGGTCCG
>CALXDE010000080.1 GCA_944386965.1 uncultured Oscillospiraceae bacterium | reverse complement strand
GCCGCCTCCCGGGAGAGACAGCCCCGGGGGGTGATGCGCATGCTCTCGGCCCGCATGGCCTCCGGGATGCCCGGCGCGGCCCGCTCAATCACCGCCAGGGTGGCCTCCGGCGTCACATCCCGGGGGGGGAACCCGGTCCCGCCGGTGGTCAGCACCAGGGAGAGTCGCTTCTCGTCGGCGCAGCGGATGAGCTCCTCCTGAATCAGCGCCCGCTCGTCCGGGAGGATGGCGGTGTGCACCACCTGATACCCCGCCTCCTCCAGCATGCGCGCCAGGGACGGGCCGCTGGTGTCCACCCGCTCTCCCCGGGCGCCCTTGTCGCTGATGGTAATGACTGCCGCTGTATACTCCATGGCTTCCTCCTGTCACTGCGGCGCCGGCTGCTCCAGATTGCCGCCGCAAAAATGGGTAATGTGTTCCAAATGGTTCAAAAGAAATTCCGCGATGCCCTCCGCGTCAGAGAGGAAGAACACCGGCACGTCCGCCCGGACATCCGCCCGGTCTGTCACGACGGCTATAAACCGATTCAGAGGTGCGGTAAAGTCTTTCCCTGCGGCGGCGCGGCAGATGCCGATCTGGGTCAGGGGCTCGTTCTTGTACCCCTCCACCAGGATCAGGTCCACGTCCCGCACCCGTCCCAGAATCTCCAAAAGGGAGAGCTCCCGCCGCTCGATCAGCGCGGTCTTCTCAGCGGAACTGATGACGGACACCTCCGCCCCGGCCTGGGTAAAGCGCCAGGAGTCCTTCCCCGGGCGGTCCACATCGAAGCGGTGGGCGTCGTGCTTCACCACCGCCACCCGAAGCCCCCGCCGGCGCAGGCAGGGGAGCAGCGCCTCGATAAGGGTGGTCTTTCCGGAGCCGGAGTACCCGGCGAAGGCCACCACCGGGATGCCGCGGCATCCCGCTTTTCCCGCCGCCACGGCCTCACCCCCCGATCTGGTTCATGTTCCGCTCCGCATGGCTCTGGTGCCCGTAGGTCAGGGGCTCATGGCACCCGGGCTTGGCCTGGATGGCCCGGCGCATCTGCCCGGCCATCCCCTCCCGGGAGAGGCCCTTGAGGGGGAACTCCTCCGCGGCGTGGAGGCAGGGCTTCACAGCCCCGTCGGCGGTCAGGCGGATGCGGTTGCACTGGGCGCAGAAGTGGGTGCTCACCGGAGTGATGAGGCCGATGTTCCCCAGGGCCTCCGGCAGGCGGTACCGCTTGGCCACGCCCTCCTCCGGCAGGACCTCCATCTCCGGCAGAGCCTCCAGCACCGCCGTACAGGGGAGATACGCCTCCGGACCGAACCCGAAGCCCCCCATGGGCATGAGCTCAATGAACCGCACGTCCACCGGATACCGCCGGGTCAGTTCCGCCAGGGCGGGGATCTCATCATCGTTGAAGCCGCCGATCAGCACCGCGTTGAGCTTCACCTTCTCAAATCCCGCCGCCAGCGCCGCCTCCAGGCCCGCCAGGGCGTCCTCCAGGCGGCCCCGGCGGGTGATATAGGCGTACTTCTCAGCATCCAGCGTGTCCAGGCTCAGGTTCACCCGCCGCACGCCGGCCGCACGCAGGGGCCCCGCCAGCTCCGGCAGGAGGGTGCCGTTGGTGGTGACGCACACCTCCCGGATGCCCTCCACCGCGGCGCAGCGGCGGCAGATGGAGAGGATATTCTTCTTTACCAGCGGCTCCCCGCCGGTGAGACGCAGCTTGTGGATTCCCAGGGACGCCGCCGCCTCCACCGCCCGGACCATCTCGTCCTCGGTGAGCATGGCCTCCCGGGGCTTCTTCTCGATCCCCCCCTCCGGCATGCAGTACCGGCAGCGGAGATTGCACCGCTCCGTCACCGACAGGCGCAGATAGGTGATCTCCCTGCCATAGGCATCGCGCATCTTTTCCACGTCCCCTTCCTGAAGCGCCCGGTCCGAATACGCCGGACGCCCCGTTTCTTCCCAAATACACCGCCGGGCCATGCCAGCCCGGCGCGCCACAAGTTCTGTGCTCTCCCGCCCGGCCAAAGCGCCCGCCTGTTCCGGGTATCCCATTCCATTCAAAAAGGGCCTGCCGCAGGGCAAGCCCTTTCTGTGGCGCAGCGGAGAAATGCGTCGCCTGTAAATGGATTTTCTTTTACAAATTATAAAACAATCCCGGTCTAAAAGCAAGTTCCAATTTGTCCTGGCGGGGTCTGTCCGGGCCGGCCGCTCCGCCTTCTGACCCGCCGCGGTTTTTTGAAAAAGAAGGCAAATGCCGCTTGACAATCTGGGATGAATTGGGTATCATGGGAACACAACTCAATCCTGCTCTATCCCTCCGCGCGCCCGCGGCGGCGCGGAGGGATAGAATAGAATGCGATAATGCGGCGTATGATTTGGGCGCTTTTATGCCGCGGAGCAAGTAGCGCAACCGGTCTATGGAAGGGGGACACTGTCACCCGGAAATGGGCCATTTTTTATTCCCGCAATGTTTCTGTCCGCCCATTCGGATATCTACCGATCCAGGAGGATGCGATGAACGAAGTCCTGCGGCAAGAGAAAAAATACGCGATCAATGTGGCCGACAGCGTGATGCTGCGCCATCAGCTCGGAACCGTCATGCACACCGACGCCCACAACGGCGCCCAGGGCTATGTCATCCGGTCCCTCTATTTCGACACCCCGGAGGACCAGGACTTCAACGACAAGCTGGACGGGCTGGAGCTGCGCCGGAAGATCCGGCTGCGATCCTACAGTCCCCAGTCGGACTTCGCCATGCTGGAGATGAAGCAGAAGGAGGGGCCATACCAACGCAAGCGCTCCCTGCGCCTGACGCGGGAGGACGCCATGGGCCTCTGCCGGGGAGATTACCGGCCGCTCCTGGCCTATCCGGACCCCTTCGCGGCGGAGTGCTATGGTCTGATGCACTGCCGGTGCTATCGGCCCAAAGCCATTGTGGAGTACCACCGGCAGGCATATGTGGCACGGGAGAACCACATCCGCATCACACTGGACAGCCAGATCGTCGCCACCGAGTCGGACTGGAACCTGTTTTCCCGGTGTCTGCCCATGTATTCTGTCATGGACCCGTTCCAAATGGTGCTGGAGGTCAAGTATAACGGCTTCCTGCTGAGCTATATCAAAGATCTGCTGAATCTGGTGGAGCGCTCGGAGCTGTCGGTCAGCAAATACTGCCTGGCCCGGAGCGTTTCCCTGAGCATGCAGGGTTAAATCAGAGACGAGGGAGAAAAGCAACCATGAGAGAGTATCTGTTTCAATTGCTGGAGACAAGCGGCGGCGATCTGACCGCGGAGATCATCCTGCTGCGGCTGGCGGTGTCGGCGGTAATCGCGGCCTTCCTGTTCCTGTCCTACCGGCTCAGCCACAGCGGCAGCATCTACAGCGCCAAGTTCAACGTATCCCTGGCGGCGCTGACGGTGATCACCACCACGGTGATGATCGTCATCGGCAACAACATCGCGCTGTCCCTTGGTATGGTGGGCGCGTTGTCCATCGTCCGTTTCCGCACGGCCATCAAGGACTCCCGGGACACCATCTACATCTTCTGGGCCATCGTGGTGGGCATCTGCTGCGGCGCCGGGGACTACCTGGTGGCCGCCTCGGGCAGCGCGGTGGTATTTCTGGTGCTGCTGCTCTTCGGGCGCATCCGCAACGACAACCGGGCCCTGCTGATCCTGCGGACGGTCCGGGCGAATGAGCCCAAGGTGGAATCCCTGATCTTCCAGTACTACGACCGCAAGGCCATTCTCCGCTCCAAGAACACCACGGAGGAGAACACAGAGTACATCTATGAGCTCAACGGCAAATATCTCCGCAAGCCGGTCAGCCCCATGGCGGCGGAGAAGAGCATCACCGACGCGGTCTATGCCATCGGCGGCATCGAGTACTTCAACATCGTGATGCAGAACGACGAGATCAGCGGCTGACGCGCCGGAGGCAGAGAGGGAGGCGGAACCATGAAATACAAGCTGCTGGGCGGAGCCATGGCGGCGCTGATCCTTCTGTGCGCCCTGGCGGCCACCGCCTTCGAGGCGGAGGAGGGCCCCTACCGGGTCCACCAGCACCTGGAAAGCCGGGGGCCCGACGCGGCCTGTGACTGCGACGGGACGGAGCTGTGCACCCACCTGCCCCTGGTCATCATCGACACCGGCGGGGAGGCCATCCCCGGGGCGCCCATCAAGCATCCCGACGGGACGACGACCTATACCACCACGAGCACCGGGGAGAGCATGCTCCCCGCCAGGATCGCTGTCATGGACGATGAAACCCGCAACCACCACCCCTCCGACGAGGCGGATCTGGAGACGGATACCCTCATCCGCATCCGGGGCAACTCCTCCCGCAGCTATGACAAGAAGAGCTATCTGCTCCGGTTCACGGACAAAAAGGGAGACTACGCGGACCACGAGGTCATGGGGATGGACGCCCACTATGAGTGGGCTCTCTACGGGCCCTACCTGGACAAGACGCTGATCCGCAACTACATGTGGTACAACATCGCCGGGGAGATCATGGACTACGCCCCCAACGTCCGCTTCTGCGAGGTCATCCTCAACGGGGCGTACCAGGGCCTCTATGTGATGGTGGAAACCATCACCAACGGGGTGGACTGCCGGGTGAACGTGTCCGAGCCCGTGGACAACACCACCTCCACCGGCTATGTGATCCGGCTGGACCGGGGCAGCAACAACGCGTTGAAGAACCTCAACAACTTCACCTATTACACCTACCGGATCGGCCAGCTCCATGACATCCGGGCCAACATTGTCTACCCCCGCAGCGGCGCGCTGACAGAGGCGATGGCCGGCGCCATCGAGCAGGATTTGTCAGACTTTGAAAAGGCCCTGTACTCCTTTGACTACGACTCCGAGTTCTATGGGTACAAAACCTGGGTGGATGTGTCCTCCTTCGTGGACTACTTCATTATCAATGAGCTCACCTGCAACTACGATGCGGGCACCCTGTCCACCTACCTCTACAAGGACATCGGCGGGAAGTACCGGTTCTGCATCTGGGATTTCAACTCCGCCTGCGAGAACTACGCCGACCTCACCACCCAGCCCCACCACTTTGAATTGCAAAACAACGTCTGGTATTTT
>CALXDE010000079.1 GCA_944386965.1 uncultured Oscillospiraceae bacterium | reverse complement strand
CTGGGCTCCATGGTGTACTGTCCGCGGCCCTGGGTGCGGGAGCGGAGGTCCGTGGCGTAGCCGAACATCTCGCTGAGGGGGACGAAGGCGTCGATCTGCTGGGCGCCGGCGCGGGCCTCAAATCCCTGGATCTGGCCGCGGCGGCTGTTGAGGTCGCCGATGACGTCGCCCATATACTCCTCGGGGACGATGACGCAGACCTTCATGATGGGCTCCAGCAGCGTGGGATCCGCCTTCTGGCAGGCCTCCTTGAAGGCCATGGAGCCGGCGATCTTGAAGGCCATCTCGGAGGAGTCCACCTCGTGGTAGGACCCGTCGTACAGGGTGACCTTCACGTCCACCACCGGGTAGCCGGCCAGCACGCCGGACTGCATGGCCCCCTGGATGCCGGCGTCCACCGCCGGGATATACTCCTTGGGGATGGCGCCGCCGACCACCTCGTTGAGAAACTCATAGCCCTTGCCGGACTCGTTGGGCTCCACACGGATCTTGACGTGGCCGTACTGGCCCTTACCGCCGGACTGGCGGGCGTACTTGGTATCCTGCTGCACAGACTTCTTGATGGTCTCCTTGTAGGCCACCTGGGGCGCGCCCACGTTGGCCTCCACCTTGAACTCGCGGAGCAGGCGGTCCACGATGATCTCCAGATGGAGCTCGCCCATGCCGGCGATGATGGTCTGGCCGGTCTCCTCGTCGGTGTAGGTCTTGAAGGTGGGGTCCTCCTCGGCCAGCTTCATCAGCGCCACGCCCATCTTCTCCTGTCCGGCCTTGGTCTTGGGCTCGATGGCCACGCGGATCACAGGCTCGGGGAACTCCATGGACTCCAGGACGATGGGGTGGCCCTGATCGCACAGGGTGTCGCCGGTGGTGGTGTTCTTGAGGCCCACCACCGCGGCGATGTCGCCGGAGTAGACGGTCTCGATGTCCTCCCGGTGGTTGGCGTGCATCTGCAGGATGCGGCCGATGCGCTCGCGCTGGCTCTTGGTGGAGTTGAGCACGGCGCTGCCGGTGTTGAGGACGCCGGAGTACACCCGGATAAAGCTGAGGCGGCCCACATAGGGGTCTGTCGCGATTTTGAAGGCCAGGGCGGAGAAGGGGGCGTTGTCGTCGGCGGGACGCTCGTCCTCCTCATCCGTCTTGGGGTTGATGCCTTTAATGGCGGGGATATCCAGCGGAGAAGGCATATAGTCCACAATGGCGTCCAGCAGCTTCTGCACACCCTTGTTTCGATAGGACGTACCGCAGACAACGGGGATCATCTCCACGGCGACGGTGGCCTTGCGGATGGCCGTGCGGATCTTATCCGTGGGAATCTCCTTTCCCTCCAGATACATCTCCATGATTTCATCGTCGAACATGGAGACAGCGTCCAAAAGCTTTTCGCGGTACTCCTCTGCCAGCTCCATCATGTCATCGGGGATCGGCTCTACCCGCATATCCTTGCCAAGCTCATCGTAGTAGACGTCCGCGTTCATCTCCACCAGGTCGATGATGCCGCGGAAATCCGCCTCCTTGCCGATGGGCAGCTGGATGGGGACGGCGTTGCACTTGAGGCGCTCGTCCACCATGCGCAGGACGTTGAAGAAGTCCGCGCCCATGATGTCCATCTTGTTGACATAGATCATGCGGGGCACATGGTAGTGATCGGCCTGGCGCCACACAGTCTCAGACTGGGGCTCCACGCCGCCCTTGGCGCACATGACGGTGACAGAGCCGTCCAGCACGCGCAGGGAGCGCTCTACCTCCACGGTGAAGTCCACATGGCCCGGGGGGTCAATGATGTTGATCCGGGTCTGAGGGAACTGGTCCTTGGTCCCCTTCCAGTAGCAGGTGGTGGCGGCGGAGGTGATGGTGATCCCCCGCTCCTGCTCCTGCTCCATCCAGTCCATGGTGGCGGTTCCATCATGGGTCTCACCGATCTTGTAGTTTACGCCGGTATAATACAGGATCCGCTCCGTTGTGGTGGTCTTTCCTGCGTCGATGTGAGCCATAATGCCGATGTTTCTTGTGTTTTCCAGAGATACTTTTCTCGGCATAATTCTGCTTTCTCCTCTAAACTGAATCTCATACAGCGGCGGGCTGGGCCCGTCTCATTACCAACGGAAGTGGGCGAAGGCCTTGTTGGACTCGGCCATCTTGTGGGTGTCCTCGCGCTTTTTCACGGCCGCGCCGGTGTTGTTGGCGGCGTCCATGATCTCGGCGGCCAGGCGCTCGGCCATGGTCCGCTCGCTGCGGGCGCGGGAATAGCTGGTCAGCCACCGAAGGCCCAGGGTCTGCCGGCGGACCGGACGGACATCCATAGGAACCTGGTAGGTGGCGCCGCCCACGCGGCGGGCCTTGACCTCGAGGCTGGGCATGATGTTCTCCATGGCGGTGGTGAACACCTCCAGGGGATCGTTGCCGGTCTTCTCCTTGACGATATCAAAGGCGCCGTAGACCACCTTCTGGGCCACGCCCTTCTTGCCGTCCAGCATGATGGAGTTGACAAGCTTGGTCACCAGCACGCTGTTGTACATGGGGTCGGGTAAAATTTCTCTCTTGGGAACGTTACCTCTTCTGGGCACTTTGCTTCCCTCCTTCATAAAATGATGAAATCATAGGTACTCACTGCGCACGGCGCAGCGTATTGCCTGCCAAAGAGGTCGCTCCGCAGTTTTATGGTCAAAAACTATGCAACCTATTCGGCAAAGCGGAAATGGATGCGCTCTTACTTGGCCTTGGGCCGCTTGGCGCCGTACTTGGAGCGTCCCTGCATACGGCCCTGGACGCCCTGGGTGTCCAGCGTACCGCGGATGATGTGGTAACGCACGCCAGGCAGGTCCTTCACACGGCCGCCGCGGATCATGACCACGGAGTGCTCCTGCAGGCTGTGGCCCACGCCGGGAATGTAGGCGGTGACCTCATAGCCGTTGGTCAGACGCACACGAGCGATCTTGCGCAGTGCGGAGTTGGGCTTTTTCGGGGTAGAGGTACGAACAGCGGTGCAGACGCCGCGCTTCTGGGGAGAAGGCAGGTTCGTCTCCTTGTTCTTCAAGGTGTTCAGACCATGCTGCATAGCGGGGCTGTTGGACTTGTAGGTCACCTGATCTCTACCCTTGCGGACCAACTGATTGAAAGTAGGCATAGTTTTCTCCTTTCTCAAAAGTTTTGGGGCGCATGCCCCTATATTTTTGACAGGATACAGAAAAATATCCCGCAAAAACCAAAAGATTTCTACTGGCGCAGCACCGCTACCGCGGCGGCGCCCACCTGGATGCCGGCCGCCTTGCCCAGCTCCGCCATGGTAAAGGAGCGGTCGGCGGGGATGTCCTGCTGGCCGCACAGCGCGGCCAGGGCGTCCGTAATGACGGGATCCGCGTCGCTGGCCAGAAGGACGCGGAGGGCCCTCCCCTCCCGGATGGCCCGGCGGGACTGCTTGACGCCCACCACCTTTGGCTGGTTCAAAAACTCTCGCGGCACGGGAATTTCCTCCGTTTTTGACGCACCAAAATTCGCAGAAAAACTTCTACGCAAGTTCGAATTATAGCACAGACGCGGCAATGCCGTCAACCCTTTCTTTTCCAATCTCTTTGGGCTACTTCGACAAACTCTTCCGTTGAGAAGGGGGATTTCCCGTCATTCCCGTGCAAAAGGGGCCGGTGCGGCCCGCCGGATCCCGCAGCAAAGGGCGGCGGGCGGCCTTTCGGGCCGCCCGCCTGTCCTTTCCTGTATGTTTCCCCAGAAAAACCGGCTTAAGCCGAGACGCTATAGCGGAAGGTCACGGTGAGGTCCTCCACCGCCAGCTGGAAGGAGCTCTCACCGCCCAGCGCCTTCTTCACGATGGCGCTGACCAGCGTCTCCCCCTCGCTCTCCCAGTTGGAGCCCAGCAGCGCCCCCTCCTGGTTCCAGGTATAGGTCACGCCGTCAAAGACGATGCGCCGGATAGTTCTGCCGCCGTCCTGGCGGTGCAGCGCCCCCAGAAAGCGGGCCATGTCGTGCATCACGGCCCTGCCCTCGTCCTCCGCCGCTGCGGCAGCGGTGTAGACTGCGGAGATGGCAACGGACTTGCCCTCGCTCTCCTGCCGGAAGGTCCCGCGGTAGGCATAGCCGTCGTCATAGACATAATCCCCTGCGGCGGCAATCGCCTCCCCCACGAAGTTATTTAAATAGTAGTGGGTCTTGGTATCGCCGGCGGCGATGGCAAAGAGGTGGTCACCGCCGGTGATGGCGCCGCCATTTTCGTTGCCGTCGATCCACAGCGTGGGGCTCTCCAGGCTTTCGCTGCTGTTCACCAGCACCGCGCCGGTGAGATCCAGGCTGCCGGCCTTCTCCAGCTCGCCGCCCTTGGACACCTCGATGCCGCCGAACTCGTTGCCGCTGAGGGTGATGGTCCCCTTCAGTGCGGCGCTGGCGCTGTTCACCAGGATGCCGGCGTTGGCCCCCTCCACCGTGATGTTCTCCAGGGTCACGCCCTCCGCATCGTAGAGCTTGATGCCGTACTGGCCGCTGTCCCAGCCCTGGGCATTGGTGTTGGGCCCCACCACCTTCAGGTCCTGCAGCGCGGCGGGGGCCGCCACCAGGATGCCGCCGCCGGCGCCGCCATTGGCGCTGTTGGTGCTGGTGATGGCAAAGCCGTTGCCGTCCACTGTCAGCGCCTGGTCCACCACCAGCAGCGTGTCAGCGGTAAAGCTGTTGGTCAGCAGGATGTCCTTCCCTGCCGCCACAGCGGCGCGAAACGCCTCCTGGGAGCCCACAGCGGCGGTGTCCTCGCCGAGCGCCACAGCCTCCGCCTTCCCCTCGGCGGCGCAGACTACCGCATCATCGGCAACCCGGCGCAGCTCGATGCGCAGGTCAAAGCTCCCGGCCTTCCCGAAGGTGACGCGGAAACGGCTGGTGAGGTCCGCCACAGGGAAACCGCTCTCCGGACCAAAGGCCCCCTCCAGCTCGTACCACTGGCCGTCCTGGGTCTCAAAGTACTCCAGCTTTTCGATGGCCTCGCTGTCGCTGAGGGTAAAGAACCCCCGCACCAGCTCGCCGGCGTCATCATGGGCTGTGGTGGTCACGGTAAACTCTGTGGGAACCCCCACCGGGAATACCTGCTGGCCGATGCTGGCGGTGAGGACGGCCTCCTCCCGCTCCGGCTCCTCCTGACCGCCGCCCTGGACCGGACGGCCTCCGGCAGTGTTGCCGGTGGTGCCCTCGGCGGCCTCCACCTTGGTGCCGCTGGTGTCAATGGCATTGTTGTTGCCGGTGATCCAGGCGCTGTCCACCCTGCCCTCGCCGGAGACGGAGACGTGGTCCGCGGCAGACTTCACGCTCTCCACCGCCGCATCCTTCTCCACTGCGACAGAGGCGCCGCCCGCGCCGGCCAGGATGTCGATGCTGCCCACCTGGCTGGCGCCGGAGACGGAGATGCTGCTGCCCTCGGAGAGGACAGCCACCTCGCTCACCTTGGCATCGCTGACCACAACAGAGCTGCTGCCGCCGGAGACCACCAGGCGGTCCACTTCTCCGGTAACCGTCACATCCTCGGCCACCACAAGGACCATGCGGCCGTCCTCACCGCTGATGGATACGTCGGCTCCGTCCTCTTTGGCGTAGGTGCCGATGGCCTTATCCAGAATCGTCATGGCGCTGGCCCGGTTGATGACCGACAGCGGCGCCAGCCGCCCGTCTCCCACGCCGCTGACGATGCCCCGCTCCACCAGAGCGTTGATGTACCCCGCCGCCCAGGAGGAGATCTCTCCGCTGTCGGTAAAGGAGCGGGCCGTGCCGGCCACCGGCTCCAGGCCCACGGCCCGGGCGAACATGACGAACACCTGCTGGCGGGAGATGGCTGCCTCCGGGGCCATGGTATTGTTCCCGATCCCGTTCAGGATGCCCGCTGCCACGCACTTGGCAATGGCGTCGGCGTACCAAGCGTCGGCATCCACATCGGTGAAACGGCTGATATCCGCCTTCTTGCTCAGGTTCAGAAGATTGGAAAGCACAGTGGCCACCTCCGCCCGGGTCATGGACCCGTCGGGCTGGAAGGCGCCGTTCTCATAGCCGCTGACCACGCCGTACTGGCTCCAGCGCTCGATGGCCGCAGCCCCCCAGTGGCCCTCTGTATCGTGAAAGGCTGCTGACACGCTCCCCGTCCCTACGCCGGCGGCCACGGATGCGCCCACCAGCACGGAGAGAGTATTCTGCAGGTTTTTATTCATAGAAGTTCCTCCTCAATTTGCTGTATCCGGGAGAACCGGCGAGGCCGCCCGCTCTCCCAACGCAGGCCCATTGTAACAGATCTTCGTCGATTTTCAATAGATTTTTCTAAACTTTTTCGTTTAAATTGTTCTATTTTTGGATAATATAATACAATTTATCAAACATAAATCGGGTAATATGTGGATGCCTTCCAGCACATGCAGCTTTTGCCCGCGCCCCGGCTCTCTTCGTCATTGTGACGGATTTCCCGACCACCTCCCTCCCATCTTTTGGCCTCTTCCCCAAACGTGACCCTTTTTCAAAACTTTTCCGAAAAAAAGAGGGATTTTCGATTTTATAGCGTATATTATAGCAGTCGCAAAAAGCCAGGCGGATGGGAGGTGAACGGGGGCGTGGCATTCCCCAGAGAATTTTTGGACGAGCTGATCGCCCGGAGCGATATTTACGATGTGGTCTCCTCCTATGTCCACCTCACCAAGAAGGGCGGCAACTACTTCGGCCTCTGCCCCTTCCATAACGAAAAGACCCCCTCCTTTTCCGTCTCCCGGGAAAAACAGATCTACCACTGCTTTGGCTGCAAAAAAGGCGGCGGCGTCATCAATTTCATTATGGAGGAGGAGAATCTCTCCTACCCCGACGCGGTGCGGTTCCTGGCCCGCCGGGCCAACATGGAGGTGCCGGAGGATGACGGGGACCGGGAGGCGGGCCGGCGGCGGCAGCGGCTGCTGCAGCTCAACCGGGACGCGGCCCGGTTC
>CALXDE010000078.1 GCA_944386965.1 uncultured Oscillospiraceae bacterium | reverse complement strand
CTTGCGTTTGCGATGGTGACGAGGCTCAGGGACATGACGAGCGCCATCACCAGCGCGAGGATCTTTTTCAGATTCCTCATGGTGGATGTTCCTCCTTTTTGAATTTTTCGATAAAGTTCGGAAAACGACCGGATTCCACGAAAACTATCCGGAAAAGAACCTTGAAAAGTTTCCGGGAAGGGGCGTATTACCGCCCCTTAGGAATGAGGATTTCGATAACGAAACGTATTGAAAAACAAAGGAAATCAAAAGGATGAAGATCACGCGGGGTAGACATGGCGGTAGACAAAGGCGGGAAAACCGGGCGGAAGAAAAGCCGGAATCCCTTGCACCGCAAGGGATTCCGGCGGGTAGACATTGGGTAGACATGGGAGCGGGCAGATGGGTCCCCGCCACGGGCGGTCCTTTCCCAATGCATACATAAAAAGCGCAGGCGGAGCGCCCCTGGAGAGATTTTCCCAGGGGCGCTCCGCCTTACGTGCTTATGGAAAAAAGAGAAAAGAGAGGGAAAAGGAATCTATGTTATGCGGCCTGGCCGTCATAACCGTTGTAACTGCTGCCCCGGAAGAAGAAATCCCAGGGATTGGAGAACCAGTTGTCATTGTACCCGCCATTGTCGCTGCTGGAAGGCAGCTGCGTCTCACTCTGCTGAATGGTCTGATTCTCCTCAGGAACACTGTCGAGCGTCAACTGGGCGGTCTGCTCCTGGTTGTTGCGGTAATAGGTGATGGTCACCGTGTCGCCGGCGGTATAGCTCTTGAGCGCCGCGGTGATATCGCCCAGTTCTCCGATGGCAATATCGTCGATCTTGGTGATGATATCACCGGCCCGCAGCCCCGCCCGGTCAGCGGCGCCGCCCTCCTCCACAGAGTAAATATAGGCGCCCTCGCTGACAGCGCTGTTGGGGATCATCCCCCGCTGAAGCGTACCAACGCTGATGGCCAGATAGGGCTTGTTGGTGACATAGCCGTTGGTCATGATGTCCTCGATCATGGAGACAACATCGTTGATGGGGATGGCGAAGCCCAAGCCCTCCACACTGGCCTCGCTGGAGCTGCCGTTGCTGGAGAGCTTGGCGGACACGATGCCCACCACCTCGCCGTACATATTGAACATGGGGCCGCCGGAGTTGCCGGCGTTCACCGGGGCAGTGATCTGGATCATGTTGAAGGGGGTGCCGTCGATGTTGATCAGGCGGTTGGTCATGGAGACGATGCCGTCGCCCATGGAGAAGGTCAGCTCACCCAGGGGATTGCCGATGACGGCGATCTGGGAGCCCACATTCAGCTCATCCGAGTTGCCGATGACCACAGGCATCAGATCCGTCTCCGGGTCCACCTTCAAGACAGCGATATCGTAGTCCTCGTCGCCGCCCACCACCTGGGCGTCATAGGTGGTGCCGTCGTACAGTGTGACGCTGACGTTGTTGCTGCCGTCGATGACGTGGTAGTTGGTGGCGATATAGCCGTCCTTGGTGATGATGAAGCCGCTGCCGGAGGAGGCCATGACCGTGGCCTCCTGGCCGAAGATGTTCTCGGTAGCCGAGGCGTTGATGCTCACGCAGCTGTTGACGTTGGCCTGATAGAGCTCCTCGTAGCTCATCAGCGTCTTGCCGTCCACGGCTACCGTGTTCACCTCCACCGGCTGGCGGCTGCTGACATAGATGTCCGCCTGCTGGGCCGGAAAGATATTCCGGGCCGCGTACCCCACGCCAAAGGCGCCGCCCACGGCCACGACGCAGGCCAGGACAATGGCGGTGATCTTCAAGCCCCGGCGCTTCTTGTTCTTCTTCATATTCATATGGTTTCCGGGCTGCTGTTCCATCGCCGGACCCTCTCCGCCGGAGTAGGCCGGGGAAGCCGGCGGCTCCTCGCCGCCGCCCTGGGCGGGACGATAAAAGGAATCGAAATCATTGCGATACATATACAAACCCTCCTTAGGAAGTGCGAATGGACCATTCTCCGCTTCTCGCGGACTTCCTTGTTTCTATGCTCGCATTATACGGGCTTATTATGTCTAAAATGTGAATAAAGTTTGCAATAATTCTTAACATTTCCAGTTGCTCCACCTGGAAAAAAACGGTATAATGCAGAAAACAACAGGAAAAGGAGGGGCAGTATGCTCCGGATTGATCATATCAAGCTTCCCCCCGGCGCGCCGGAGGAGGCGCTCCGCCGCCAGGCGGCCAAAATCCTGCAGATACCGGAGAGGCAGCTTCAGTCCCTGCGGATTGTCCGGCGCTCGGTGGACGCCCGGGAGGGCGTGTCTCTGGTCTACTCGGTCCAGGTGGCCGTAGAAAATGAGGGGAAGGTCCTCCGCCGGCAGAGGGGGACCCAGGTCAGCCGGGTGGTCCGCCAGCGCTACTCCCTGCCCGCTCCGGTGCCGCCGCCGGAGCTGCCGCCGGTGGTGGTGGGGGCCGGGCCGGCCGGGCTGTTCTGCGCCCTGATCCTGGCCCAGGCCGGGGTCCGGCCCATTCTCCTGGAGCGGGGACAGCGTGTGGAACAGCGGCAGAGGGATGTGGAGAACTTCTGGCGCACCGGGGCGCTGAACCCCTCCTCCAACGTCCAGTTCGGCGAGGGGGGCGCCGGCGCCTTCTCCGACGGGAAGCTGAACACCGGCACCCGGGACGCCTGCCACCGCTGGATTCTGGGGAAGCTGGTGGAATGCGGCGTGCCGGACAGCATTTTGATCGACGCCCACCCCCACGCCGGAACGGACAAGCTCCACGCCGCCCTGCAAAACCTCCGGCGGGAGCTGCTGCGCCTGGGAGCGGACATCCGCTTCGGCCACCAGGTGGTGGATGTGTCCCTCCGGGACGGGCGCCTGGCCGGGCTGACGGTGTCCGGCCCGGAGGGGGACTACTTCCTCCCCGCCCGGCAGGCGGTGCT
>CALXDE010000077.1 GCA_944386965.1 uncultured Oscillospiraceae bacterium | reverse complement strand
ATAGAGCAGGATGGGGAGGAAGATGGCGGGGATGTAGTTCATCAGTTTCAGTTTTTTGATCCCCAGCAAATCCAGACTCAGCCCCAGGAGCAGCAGGGAGCCCACGGTGTTCATCTCCCCGATGACCAACTCGGTGAGATAGGGCCCCACCACCGAGGAGAGCAGGGTGATGCCACCCTGGTAGAGGAACAGGGGCACCACGGAGAACAGCACCCCCAGCCCCAGGGTGGAGGCAAAGACGCAGGCGCTGATGGTGTCCATGACGGACTTGGCCAGGAGGGTGGCGTGGTCGTTGCGCAGCCCAGCGTCCAGGCTGCCCAGGATGGCCATGGTGCCCACGCAGAAGAGCAGCGTGGCGGAGAGGAAGCCCTGGACAAAGGTGCCGTCACCGCTGCCGCCGAATCTGGCCTCCAGCTTCTGCCCCAACCGGGTGATTTTCCCATCCAGATCCAGCAGCTCCCCAATCACCGCGCCGATGACCATGGAGAGGATGGCCACCAGGGTCTTGCTGCCGTCCAGCAGACTGCCCGCGGCGATGTAAACGGTGCACAATCCGATGCCCTGCATGATCCGCTGGCTGTAGCGCTCCGGGATGCCCCTGTGGAGCAGCTTGTGGATCACCAGGCCGATGAGGCCGCCCCCCAGCACGCCCAGGGCGTTGACAATGGTTCCATACAGGATCATCTGGCTCCCTCCATGGTGGAAAGTTCTTCTTTGACCAGCTCCAGCACCACCGCGCCTCCCAGCATGAGTCCCGCCGCGGAGGGCACCCAGGGCACGCTTCCCGGCACGCTGCGCCGCCCCGGAGGCGGGGCCTCCAGCGCCGCGCAGGATACGGGCTCCTCCGGGCTGTAGACGACTTTCAGGTGGCGGATGCCCAGCCGCCCCAGCTCCCGGCGCATGACCCGGGCCAGGGGGCAGCCCCTGGTCTTGGACAGGTCCGTCACCTCCAGCAGGGTGGGGTCCAGCTTGTTGCCGGTGCCAAGGGCCGAGATTACCGGAATGCCCCGCTCCAGGCAGGTGCGGATCAGGTCGATTTTGCAGGACACCAGGTCGATGGCGTCCACCAGGTAGTCATACGAGGCGGAAAAAAATGCCTCCCGATGGTCCGCCTCGTACCGGCCCACGATGGGGTGCACGGCACAGTCCGGGTTGATGTCCAGCACCCGCTCCGAGAGTACCTCCGCCTTGGGGCGGCCGATGGTGGAGCGCAGGGCCCCCAGCTGGCGGTTGATGTTGCTCTCGCTGTAGGCGTCCTGATCGATGAGGGTCAGCTCCCCCACCCCGGACCGGGCCAGGACCTCCACCGCGTGGCCGCCCACGCCCCCCAGCCCCACCACGCACACGTGGCTGCCGGCCAGCTTTGCCAGGGCGGCGGGCCCCAAGAGCATCTCATTGCGCAAAAATGCCTCGTTCATATTTGCTCCCCCTCAAAAAACCGGCCCCGCATGTCTGCGGAGCCGGTCTTCTGCGTTTCCAATCCGATTCAGGCCACGTACTTGGCGCCATCCTGGAGCTCAGCGCTCTCAATGGTGCCCACCAGCTCTGTCTCCCAGGCGGTGTAATCGGCGGAGCGCAGGGCGTCCCGCACAGTCTCCTGCCAGGCGATCAGATCGCCCTGGCCCACATAGTACATGATGTGGGCGCCGGTGTAGGAACCTTCGTTGTAGACGATGCCGGTGTCGCCGTGCTGACGGCTCTCATCAAAGCACCAATCGTTGAAATTGGTGACCATCTGGCCGGGCAGCACGTCCTCATAGAGGCCGCCGGTGGTGTTGGAGCCGGCGTCCTGGGAGTAGGCGTTGGCCAGCTGGGCAAAGCCGTCCTCGGTGCCGTCCCAGGTGTCCAGGATCTCCTGCGCCTTGGCCTCCAGGTTCTCCTGGGTGGCCTCCACGCCCTCGTCCAGATTGGCCTCCGTCACCAGGATGTGGCGGACGTTCACGCTCCGGGTTTCGTCGCGGTAGCGGCGGTTGAACTGGACAATGTAGATCCGGCCGGTATCCTCGGACTCGATCATATGGATCTCACCGGCCTGGCGGCCCTCCTCAAAGCACCACTCCACATAGCTGGCGGTGTTGTAGGAGCCGCCCTCCGTGTTGTAATAGGTGGCCTTCTCCTCGTCCTCCGCCAGGGCCTCGGCATCCTCGCCGTTCTCCCAGGCCTCCATCAGCTCCTGGGCCAGGGCCTGCCCGGCCTCCCAGGCGGCGGCTGTCTCCTCCTCGGTGGCCTCAATGGTGTTGCCGTCCTCGTCCGTTTCCGTCTCGGGGCTGGCGTCGATGGTGATGTAGGCGTAATCCACCAGGTCATAGTCGTTGGCGTTGGCCTCGTACTCAGCCTGGATGTCGCTGTCGGAGTACTCCAGGCTGTCCTCATAGGACTGGGCGAACTGGTTTGCCATGGCGGTGTCGCGCAGGTTGGACTCGTAGACGGACTTGGTCACCAGATTGCCATAGACCTGCTTGATATACGCACTGTAGCTCTGGCCCATGGCGCTGGCCTCGGCCTTGAAGGAGTCGATCTGGGAGGCGAGAGCCTCCTCGTCCAGGGCGAAGCCCTCCTCCTCGGCCCGGCTCCGGGCGGCCTGCACGAACTTCATCTGGCTGAGGGTCTGCTCCTGGAGCTGGTCGGCGGAGACGAACATGTCCACATAGTTGCCATACTGCCGGGCATAGTAGTTGCGCAGGCTGTGGTAATAAAAGCTGTAGTCGGCGGCGGAGTAATCCACCCCGTCGATGGTGACAGCGGTGGCGCTGCGCTGCAGGATGCCGCTGTTATAGATCACCAGGAAAGCGGCCACCAAAACGAAGACGGCCCCGATGGTACCGTAGAGGATATTGCTCTTGCGCTCCCGGGCTTTCCGCTCCGCCTCCCGGACCGCCTTGGGGTCGGTGCCGCCGCCGGCGATAAACTCTTGGCGCTTCTTGCGCTCTCTGGATGCACTCATGTTTTTCAAATCCTTTCCACTGAAACGTCTGCCATTTTGGGGCCCATGCCCCGAAACACCACAACAGT
>CALXDE010000076.1 GCA_944386965.1 uncultured Oscillospiraceae bacterium | reverse complement strand
ACCTCCGGCGGCGGGAGCCAGGAGAGCGACCCGTACCTGCGGTTCGACTCCAACGGCGGCACGAAGTTCGACCCCATCGATGGCCATGGGAAGGATTTCCGCATCAACGTCTACGACGATGACGAGTACGGCTCCCACATCCCCACCCGGCCCGGACACCGCTTTACTGGCTGGTACCGGGACAGGAAACTGACCATGCGGGTGGGCGAGGACGAACTGCTCCAGGTCCGCAGTGCGATCACCCTGTTCGCCGGGTGGGCGGATGCCTCGGTGCCCGGCATGCTCAACGGCGACGACCACTACGCCTACATTCAGGGATACAGCGACGGTTCCGTCCGGCCCAATGACAACATCACCCGGGCCCAGGTGGCCACCATCTTCTTCCGGCTTCTCGATGAAGATGTGCGCGAGGACTACCTGACCGCCGATAACGCCTTCCAGGATGTCAGCGGGGACTACTGGGCCAACACGGCCATCTCCACCATGGCGTCCCTGGGGATCATCAACGGACGGGACAGCGGGAATTTTGATCCCGAGGCACCCATCACCCGGGCGGAATTTGCGGCCATCTGCGCCCGGTTTGACGACAGCGCCGCCACCGGCGTCAGCACCTTCACGGACACCTCCGGCCACTGGGCCGAGGCGGAAATCAGCCGCGTCGCGGCGCTGGGCTGGGTCCAGGGTTACACCGATGGCAGTTTTTGCCCCGACGCGCCGATCACCCGGGCCCAGGCGGTGACGATGATCAACCGGGTGCTCTGCCGCCTGCCGGAGAGTGCAGAGGACCTGCTGCCCGGCATGAACACCTGGAGCGACTGCCATGAGGATGACTGGTTCTATCTGGCCATCCAGGAGGCCACCAACAGCCACGACTTCACGGCCAAAGATCGGACCTATGAGACCTGGACCGGCATGAATGCCGACCCGGACTGGAGTCAGTACGAATAAGGCAAGGCGTCCATTCCGCCTTAGGGCCGCAAGGGACTGGGCGACAGATAAAGGGCACTATCCGTTGGATAGTGCCCTTTTCCCCGCTCATCGGCCTGCCGCAAAGGGGGCGCATTGCAGATTATGAGACCCGCTCCCACTTTTTCAGGGCCTTCAGCATATACTCCGCCACATCCATGTCATAGACGCTGCGCAGAAAATCCCGGTGGAGGATCTCACCGGCGGCCCCCATGCCGGCGACTTTCCCGTCCTTGAGAAATAGCAGCCGCTCAGAGAGCATCAGGGACAAATTGATGTCGTGGAGGACGCCGATCACCATCCGCCCATTCTCCCGGGACCACTCCTTCAGATAGGCCACCAATTCCACCTGGTGCTTGAGGTCCAGATGGTTGGTGGGCTCGTCCAGCAGGATGATCTCCGGCTCCTGGGCCAGGGTGCGCGCCAAAAATACCCGCTGCAACTGCCCGCCGGAGAGTTCTGAGATCTGGCGCTCCCGCAGTTCTGCCAGGCCGGTAGCCTTTAGATACTTCTCCACGCACCGCTTGTCCTCTGACGAGGGGGAGGAGAAAATGCCCCGGCGCAGTTTTTGATAGCGTCCCATCATGACGGTCTCATAGACGGAGAAGGAAAAATAGATGGCGCTCATCTGGCTCATGACCGCCATGTGGGAGGCGATTTCCGGCCGCCGCATGGAGCGGATAGGCCTGCCGTCCAGCGTCAATTCCCCCCGGCTCTCCAAAAGCCCGGCAATGGACTTGAGAAGCGTCGTCTTTCCGCAGCCATTTGGGCCCAAAATGCAGAGGTTCTCCCCCAGCGGCAGGTCAAAGGTGACGCTGTGGAGCACATCGCCGCTGTCATATCCGGCACAGAGATCTTTGATATGCAGCATCTCTCTTCACCTCATCTTCCGGCCGCGGAAATAGACCACGGCAAAAAACGGAGCGCCCACAAGCGCTGTCACCGCCCCCACCGGGATCACCGTCGGCGCCATCACCGTGCGGGAAATCAGTTCCGCCAACATCAGGAACGTCCCGCCGAAGAGGGCCGACAGCGGCAGCACCAGGCGGTGGGAGGAGCCGAAGATCCGCCGCACCACATGGGGCGCGATCAGGTCCACGAAGCCAATGACCCCTACCAGTGAGACCGCAGTTCCCGTCAAAAGCGCGGCCAGGCCCATCAGCAGCAGTTTGACCCGCTTGAGATCCACGCCCATCGACATGGCCTGCTCCTCGCCGAAACTCATAATATCCATCTCCCGGGTAAAGCACTGCAGCGCCAGCAGGGACAGCAGCACCACCGGGAACAGGACCGCCGCATGGGACCACCCCCGCCCGGAAAAACTGCCCATCTGCCAGAACACCATCTGCTGCAGATGCTCCCGGGAGAGGGCCGTCACCATGGTGAGGACGGCGTTGACAAAGAGGGAAAACACCATCCCCACCAGGATCACTGTCTGGTTCTCCATCTTCCCGTCCAGGCGGCTGGCAAAGGCCAGGGCGAGAAACACCGTGGCAAGCCCACCCAGGAACCCGGCTGCCGGCAGGGTGAATGCCCCCAAAACCGGGAGGGTGAAGCCGGTGACCATCACCAGCGCCGCCAGCAGGCTGGCCCCGGAGGAGACGCCCAGGGTGTAGGAGGAGGCCAGGGGATTTTTCAGGATGGACTGCATCACCGTCCCGCTGGCGGACAGGGCCGCGCCGGCAAGAAAGGCCAGCACCGCCCGGGGAAAGCGCATCCCCCAGACAATGGAGGCGAGGTTTGCGTCCACCTCCGCCCCTCCCCCGCCGGGCAGGCGGCTGAGGAGGATGTGCAGCACCTGGCCTGGGGAGAGGTTCACTGAGCCGGCGGCGATGCTGACGATCAGGACCACAATGGCAGCGGCCAGGGCTGCCGTGATTTTACCCGCTGTTTTCATGCCGCGCTATCCTGGGCAAAGGGGTCCTCCACTTCGGCGTACGCCTCCGGGTAAATAAACTTCGCCATCTGCTTCATGCCGTCCACTACATGGAGGTTTGGGAGGGAGACCGCGTTGGTGTTGACCGGATAGACGTCCCCGTTCACCACGGCCGTCACATTCTCCCAGCCCGCGCGGCCGAGGATCTCCCCCGCCGGATCGTCCACATAGTCCACCATGGTCAAGATCACATCCGGGTTCAGCGTTACTGCCGCCTCCTCCGTCACGGAGAGATACCCCGCCTGGTCCCCGAAAATGTTCTCCGCGCCGATCACCGTCAGCATCTCCTGCATAAAGGTCCCGTCCCCGGCGGTATAGATATCCGGCGCGCTGGCAATTTCCACCAGCACCCGCTTTTTCTCCGTGATGGCGCCGCCAATGGCTGCAAGAGCGTCAATCTCAGCCTGGGCCTGGGCGATCAGCGTCTCGCACAGATCCTCCGCGCCGATACAGGCGGCAATGAACCGGGTGTCCTCGAACATGGCCTCCAGGCTCTCAGCAGACGGGATATCCGCCACGCAGACCCCGATGTCCCGCAGGGGCTGGAACGGGTCGGCCCCGGCGGAGGCACTCATCCCGGAGGTGAACACCAGGTCCGCGTCCAAAACCGCCATCTGCTCCGTATCCGGCTCCATCATGTCGAAGGTAGGCAGATCCTCCAGGGCAAAATACATGGCGGAGTAGTCGTCCACCGCGATCAGTTTCTCCTCCATTCCCAGATCCAGGATGGTCTGGGTGATGGAGGGCGCCATGGAGATCACAGTGTCAGCGGCCTGAGACAGTTCAATGGGGTTCCCACTGCGGTCCGTCTCCGGGAGCAGACTGCCGGAGGTCTCCTCCGGTTGATCCTGCTCCGCCTGTCCACCGCCGTTCTCTGGCGCCGCGCAGCCAGCAAAAGAGATCAGGAGGGCAAACGCAACAGACAGCGCCGCCAATCTTTGGATTTTCATATGATGTCATCCTTTCTAATTTCTTCTTTCCGAGCGGAATATTCTCTGCTATAATGGAGCCGGTATATCAGATAACCGGGAGGAACTCTATGGAGCGCTCATTTACCCTGTGCAATGGGGACAAACTCGTCTGTACGGAAAAAGCGGCCATTTTCACGTTTTCAGGCCCCCGTATCGTCCTGTCCAGTTCCGCCAACGGCGGCGGCCTGCGGGATGACCTCACCGCCGCATTCAACTACTGCGACTGCGGCCGGGCCGGCATCTGCCAGCCCATGGAGGGTGCCACCCTGCGGGAGCACCAGATCGCGGTGGCCCGCCGGCTGGGGCTGGACCCGGAGCACACCGCCGGTCTTGACACCGCCGCCAATCTGGACAACATGGTAGTGGTGACAAAGACCGGGGAGGACCTGCGCGTCACCGCGGCGGTATCCGGCGGCGCGGACGGCAACGCCCTGTGCGCGGGAGATCCCGCCACTCTGACGGAGCGGGACGGGACGCCCTGCCTTGTGCCGCCGGGCACCATCAATATCTTTCTTGTCACGGACCGCCCCCTCTCCCCAGGCGCCATGGTGGAGTGGATGATGACGGCCACAGAGGCGAAAACCTCCGTTCTCCGGGATCTGATGCAGGGCAGCGGCGTCTCCCCCGCTCTTGCCACGGGGACCGGCACCGACGGCGTGGTTGCGATCTGCGGCACAGGGGAGCGTGGCCGCCTGCTCAACGGGGGGAAGCATTTCAAATTCGGCGAACTGACCGGCCTCGCCGTCCGGGAGGCCGTGGCGGAGGCGCTTCTGCGCCAGACCGGGTTCTCCGAGCAGAGCCAACACGCGGTATTCAAGCGCCTGCAGCGCTTTGGGATCACAAAAGCCTCCCTCACGTCCCGCTGCCTGACGCAGGTCCCGGAACTGTCTGCCGCGATTCCGCGGGCGCTGGAGCGCCTGGACCAGGATGCCTTCCTGCTGGCCGCTGTGGCGCTCTACGTCCATCTCATAGACCAGTGCCGCAGCGGGATGCTGACCGCTCGGGAGGCCGGCGATTGGGCCAACCACCTGCTCTCAGAAATCCAGACGCACTATCGCTGCCCCCTTCCCCTTGCGCAGGACGCCCCGCTGCCGGAGCGTCTGGAGCAACTTCTATGTGATCTGCTCGTTGCACACCTGCGGGAACAGGACCGTCTCTATCACCACGCGCAGCCGATCTGACGCAACACAATCAAAAGCGGCAGTTGACGCTGCCGCTTTTTCCCAATCATCCGATGCAAAAGATTCCCCTGAGGGGACCGCTGCACGCGACACTTTGTAGGTCTTCTGACTTGCATATCTCAGCAGGCATCACCGCCGCCGCGCCTGCCCCGCCTTCCCGAACGGGCCATTACAGCCCGCCAGTGACCTGCTTTCGCAGAAAGGACAGCCGCTCTATGCTCACAGCAACGCCGCCGCACAGAGATTGGAACTCTCCCCGGCGGAAGCGTGTCCGGGATTTACACCCGGTTCCCTTGTTCAGCAGAGCGTCCCAGCGTGTCCCTTGACAAAAGGGATCGCGCTGGCGCCACAAAATCGCCTTAATTCAGTTTTCCAGTGTATTATAACACACACCAAGGCGCGGCGCAAGAACCTAGCACTTTATGCGCCTTCTTATGCCGGGAGAGGGGGACATGCCCCCATCAAATACTGCTGAAGAAATCCCCGGAGCGCTTGCAGGGCAAGTGCTCCGGGGATTTCTGACAAAACCTGGCCGGTCGGGCGCAGTCCCCTTTGCCGAAAGCAAGTTCTTTCGGCAGAGGGCCTTTTCAAAATTCTATCTCGTCGTTTTGCGGGGGAGCGCCATATGGTGCTACAACTCCTCCTCTGTGACGCACCGGACCTTGAGGGCCGTCACCAGGGACTCCAGCGCGGCGACGACATGGGGGCGGATGTCGCCGCCCACCAGCACCCGCATCAGGTCGTCCCCCACCTTCAGTTCCCCGTGGTTGAGCCAGAGGCGGACATGGTAGATCCCCGGCTGACGCCGGGCCTCCTCCACCGCCTCCCGCACCTTCTCCGCGTCATAGGAAAGGCGCATCCCGCGCACCGGCCCGGCCTGGGCGTTCCCCTCCCGAACCTGGGCGCGGGCGGTCTGACGCACCACGCCGCTGTGGAGCAAATACATGCCGATCTTCCCGCCATTCTCCAGGGCCTTCGCCTCCCGGAGCCAGGCGTCCACAGAGGGCGGCGCCTCCCCGGAATCCGGCGCGGCGCAGTCCGCCGACCCCTGGGAGCAGAGCATGTCCAGCCCGTGGCCGATGGCCCCCAGCA
>CALXDE010000075.1 GCA_944386965.1 uncultured Oscillospiraceae bacterium | reverse complement strand
GTACATATGGACATCCACCTCCCCAGCCTTTTCTGCCCCTGCGACTATTCACTTTAGTTATGCAAAGTGCTATACTCTCACAAACAGCCAAGGACGGCAGTGCCTTTGGCTGCATTTTGTTTTCAGGGGAGGAATTGAAATGGAAGAAACCAGGAGCACCTTTGAGATTCGGGCGGACCAGCGCCAGAACTGGTACTCCATTGCGCTGGTCTGGATCGGGGCGATGATCTGCGTGTCCAGCCTCATGGTGGGCGGGATGCTGGGCAACGGCATGACCCTTGGAACGTGCATTGTGACAATTCTGGTGGGTTATGGCATCGTCTGTTTTTACATGTGCTTCATGGGCGTCCAGGGGTGTGATACCGGCCTGCCCACGGCGGTTATGGCCGGCGGGGCGCTTGGAGAGAAGGGCGGCAAATACGTCGTCAGCACGATCTTGGCTGTCTCCTGCATCGGCTGGTTCGGTATCCAGTCGGCCGTGTGCGGAGAGTCCTTCAGTGCCATGATGGGGGTGATCCTGGGGGTGGATATCCCCGTGTGGATCAGCTCCGTGGTTTGGGGCGTCATCATGGTGGCCTCCGCCTCTTTCGGCTTTAAGGGACTGAAGTGGCTGAACTACATCGCGGTGCCTCTGCTGATTGTGGTACTGGTCTACGGCCTGGCAGTGACGCTCATGCAATACAATGGCATGGCTGTTATCGCTAGCTACGAGCCGGAGACGCCCCTGGACTTTCTCACCGGCGTGAGTTTGACCGTGGGGTCTTTCGCGGTGGGCGGCTCTATATCCGGGGACTACTGCCGGTTTGCCAAGAACCGGAGGGATGTGATCAAATCCTCGATTATCGGTGTGCTGCCCTCTGGATTGCTGATTCTGATGATCGGGGCAATTCTCTCCATCGTCACCGGGGAGTATGACATCAGTGCGGTACTGACCGCCGCCGGTGTCCCGGCCATTGGCCTCATCGCCCTGATCTCGGCCACCTGGACCACCAACGTCACCAACGCCTACTCCGGCGGGCTGGCCCTCTCCGTCCTGCTGGGGCTGGACGAAAACCGCAGCCGTGCCTGTACCGCTGTAGCCGGTATTGTGGGGACGATTCTGGCCGCCGTCGGCATCATGAATCAGTTTTCCGCCTTCCTGACGCTCCTGTGCGCCCTGGTGCCCGCCTTCGTGGGGGTTATGATCGCGGATTACTGGATCCTCGGCAAGGGAAAGCGGGAGAATTTCAAAATCCGGGAGGGCGTGTTCGCCCCCGGCCTGATCGCCTTCCTGGGCGGCGCCTTTGTGGCCTGCCTCACCGGCGGGACATTTACCTATTTCCCCGTGATTGCCTTTTTGAATGTGCCGTTCCTGATCGGCCCCATCAACGGCATTGTGGTGTCCATGGCGCTGTATGTGCTCTTTGTGAAATGCCTGAAAAAATAATCATTTTCCTGTGATTATAATAAAAAAGGAGATGTAGGTGTGCGAACGATTGGAATTCCTGAAATTGAGGACATTGCCCTGGGCGCGGCGCTGCTGGGCGCCGGCGGCGGGGGCGACCCCTATGTGGGAAAACTGGTGGCCATCGGCGCGGTGAAGGAGTGCGGCCCGGTGACGATGCTGGACCCGGAGGAGGTGCCGGATGACGCTCTGGTGGTCCCCATCGCCATGATGGGCGCTCCTACGGTGTTGGGGGAGAAGGCCATCGGCGGTCAGGAGTATCAGACCCTCTACAACATGGTCTCCCGGTTCTTTGGGAAGAAAATCTACGCCTTTTTGCCCATTGAAGCGGGCGGCGTCAACTCCATGCTGCCCATCGCGGCCTGCGCTCGCCTGGGCCTTCCCCTGGTGGATGCGGACGGCATGGGCCGGGCCTTCCCGGAACTGCAGATGGTGACGTTCACCATCGGCGGCATCAGCGCCTCGCCTATGGCGCTGACGGACGAGAAGGGAAACTGCGTGATCTTTGAGACCATCACCAACAAGTGGACGGAGGAGCTGGCCCGGGCAGTGACTATGAGCTGCGGCGGCTCCGTGTCCGTGTCCCTCTATCCCATGACCGGCGCCCAGATGAAGCAGTACGCCGTCCGAAACATCGTCACCCGCAGTCAAAAGCTGGGGGAGGCCATCCGGACGGTCAAGGAGAGCGGGACTCGGACGCCGGAGGAGCATTTCCTGGCGTTTTCCGAGGGCTTTAAGCTGTTCAAGGGCAAGATCTCCGACGTGCTGCGGGAGACCCGGGGCGCCTTCAACTTCGGCAAGGTCATGCTGGAGGGTATTGGTGAATATAAAGGCCGGACCGCCTTTGTGGAGTTTCAGAACGAGAACCTGACGGCCACTGTAGACGGAGAATTGCTGGCCACCACGCCGGACCTCATCTGCCTGGTGGACACGGAGACCTTTACCCCTGTGACCACGGACGCGCTGAAATATGGGAAGCGGGTCCTGGTGGTGGGACTGAAGTGCTTTGAGATGTGGCGGACCCCGGCGGGGCTGGAACTGGTGGGCCCCCGCTACTTCGGCGTGGATACGGACTACATCCCATTGGAAGAGCGCTGCAAAGGAGGGAAGGCATAATGTACAAGCTGGGAATTGACGTGGGCGGCACCAACACGGATGCCGTTCTCATCGACGAAAACTTAAACGTCGTGGCGGACATCAAGCATCCGACTTCCAGCGACATCTATGACGGCATTCTCGGCGCGGTTCGGGATGTGCTGAAGCAGTCCGGCGTGGATCGCGGACAGATCCGGCAGGCTATGCTGGGCACCACCCAGTGCACCAACGCCATCGTGGAGCGGAAACACCTGGCCCCCATCGGCATCCTGCGGATCGGCGCGCCGGCCACACTGGGCATCCGGCCCATGGTGGACTGGGCGGAGGATATTCAAAAGATCGCCGTGGGCAGCACCGTGGTGGGCGGCGGTTTCGAGTATGACGGCAAGGAGCTGGCACCCTTTGACGCGGAGGCGGCCAAGGCGTTTTTCCTGGACATGAAGGAGAAAGGCGTCAAGTCCATCGCCATCTCCTGCGTGTTTTCCACCGTCCGCAACGACCACGAACTGGTGGCGGCAAAACTCTGCCGGGAGGTCATGGGCGAGGACGTCCATGTTTCCATCTCCAGCGAGATCGGTTCCATGGGCCTGATCGAACGGGAGAACGCCACCATCCTCAATGCCGCGCTGTGGCAGGTGGCGGAGCGGTTTACCGAGGGGTTTGCCAAGAGCCTCGCGGAGGAGGGAATCACAGGTGCGGACGTGTATTTGAGCCAGAACGACGGCACGCTGATGACCATGGAGCACGCCCGGCGGTATCCCATTCTGACGGTTGCCTGCGGCCCCACCAACTCCATCCGGGGGGCCAGCTATCTCAGCAGTTTGAAAGACGCCATCGTCATCGATGTGGGTGGGACAACCACTGACCTGGGCGTGATCCAAAACGGATTCCCCCGGGAATCCAGCGTGGCCGTGACCATTGGCGGCGTCCGCACCAACTTCCGCATGCCGGACGTAGTATCCATCGGCCTGGGCGGCGGTTCCATCGTACGGCAGCGCGCGGATGGATCTGTGACGGTTGGCCCGGACAGCGTGGGCTATGAAATTACGGAAAAAGCCATGGTATTCGGCGGAGATGTGATGACGGCCACGGATATTGCTGTCCGGCTGGGTATGGTACAGCTGGGGGATGCCACCCGTGTGCAGGGCATTCCGCAGGGGCTTGCGGAAAAGGCCATGGACGCCATCCGCGTTCTGGTGGAGGATGCCATCGATGCCATGAAGGTCTCCAGCGCTGACAGCGACGTGATCCTGGTGGGCGGCGGCTCCATCATTCTCCCGGAAAAGCTGGCAGGAGCCGCCGCGGTGGTGAAACCGGAGCACTTTGGCTGCGCCAACGCCATCGGATCTGCCATCTCCAAGGTCAGCGGCACCTACGAAAAACTCATCAACTACGACGAGCTGCCAAGAGAACAGGCCTTGGCCCAGGCCAAGAGCGACGCGGTGGAAATCGCGGTGGAGGCCGGTGCCATCCGGGAGACTGTAGAGATCATCGAAGTGGAGGACGTGCCGCTGGCCTATTACCCCGGCAATACCAACCGAGTGAAAATTAAAGCCGCGGGAGACCTGCGGGCGTAGAAAGGAGTTTTGTCACCCATGAAGCTATTGGATCTCGTTCCTGTCACCGCGCCGGGGCTCATCTCCCCGGCAATGGAGACGTATATCAACCGGTATCTCTCCAAAGACACAGTTATGGATATTGCACAGATCACAAAGGGAACCCTCAGCATTGAATGTGAGTATGATGAGGCCATGTGCACGCCGGACATCATTGACCGCTGCATTGAGGCTGAAAAGGCGGGGTATGAAGGCGTTTTCATCAACTGTTTTGGAGACCCGGGGGTCCGGGCCGCCCGGGAGTGCGTTGGCATTCCGGTGTTTGGCGGGTTTGAACCGGTGATGTACCTGGCCCTGGGCATGGCGGATCGGATTGGTATTGTGACGGTTTTGCCCAACGTGCTGCCTATGATCCGTGGGGAGATCGCAAAGACCCACCTGGATCAGCGGGTGGCCTGCCTTCGCTGCGTGGACATCCCAGTGTTGGACTTAGCGGACCATGGAAAGCTGTGCAAGGCACTGTTTGAAGAGAGCCTGAAGGCAATCCGGGAGGACAGCGCGGAAGCTATCGTCCTGGGATGCACCGCTATGGTGGATGTGACGGAAACCGTTCAGGCCCGCCTGCATGAAGCCGGCTACCAAATCCCCGTTCTGGAGGCTGCCCAATCTGCGGTGATGCTGCTGGAGCTCACAGTGAAGATGGGTTTGCATCACAGCCGAATTACCTATATGCCTGTGCCGAAAAAGAAGCTTTCTTGATTTATACGCCATGGGCTGTGCAGTACATCTGTACAGTCTATGGCGTTTCCCTCCATAAATTTTTGCGCTGTTGACTTGCGATGCCGGTTGTGCCAGAGGACGAACCTGATCAGCAGCAAAAAAATCAATCAAAAGGATCTTAAATTAATTTTCAAAAAATCAATCTTGCAAGATGCGGTTTGTTTCAGAATAAGTCAATAGAGGATGACTATCTACCTTCCGGCAGGGTGGGGCAAGCATCGCGCCCGGCTATACACCGGCCGCAGTTCCGGGCAGAAGCCCAGACCCACTTTTCCGGCCCGAGGGCCGAAGGGCAGAGAGAAGAAATGCGCATTTCCCCAAGGCCGGAATTGCGATAGAGTTAACAATGAGAACGCCGTCTCCCGGAGAGCAGGGAAAACCACCCCTGTTTGGCCGTGTGAGCCGCTGTGTCGGGCAAATGGGGACGGGGCAGCATCCGCGTCCGCAAAAACCCACCTCCGGCCCTTGTCGAGGCCATGTGGCGAAAGAACGAGACACCTCACACCTGCATTGGCCTTCCTCTTCAAATGGCAAGATGACATGAGGTTTCCCCCAACGATTGGACCCATTTTCGCCGGCGGATTTCCATGTTTCTGGAAGTGAACCGGAGGGACGAAAGAAAAGGCAGGATAAAGGGCAGGCGTCAAAACTGCCGCTCTGCCCAGTCACAACTGCCCGCAGTGCGGGCAGTTACGGGGATTTTTTCGTGGCTGTGAAGTGGGGGCAAAAACAGCAAGCGGGGATCACGTTTGCGGTCACATTCCCGGAATGCTTAGAGGCATGGACAAAGAGTAGGGGTCATGCTGGGGATACGTACAGCTTTCTGCTGCTTTGCCACACGGTTTCGGCAGAGGCTCCCTCTCAGAAATTGCGGTACTGAAAACAAGAAGTTGAAGAAAACTTTTTTGCATGATTTCTATTCTTTTTTTGCGCTTTTCGCTCTAATCCACATATTTTTTACCACTCTTTTGCCGCATTGTTTCCGTGTGCTCCACACCGCTCTGTGGCTGAAAATGTGGTCAAAAAATTCTCCCGTCCTTTACCGATGACAGCTCATCGGCAAAGGACGGGAGATATTTTCTGCCTCTGCTCCTTGCATGGAACACCACTCAAGAGGAACAGGAACGCTATCTTGACCTTGCACCCAACTCAAAATTTAAGGGGTAGTAAACAATAAGAAAGGCTCTGCCCGTCGCACCAAAACGAAGAACAAACTTAAGCGTGTTTGACGTTTGAGTTTTCGGAGAAGAAGACGAAAACCTCCAGTCCATGCGGTACAGCCTGCCAGAACTGTACGGTTCCGCCGTGAGCTCTCACGATCTGCCGCACCAGTTTGAGGCCCAGGCCGTGCTCGCCGCCCTGGGTGCTGGCGACATCCGCCTCCCGGTTCAGCGCAT
>CALXDE010000074.1 GCA_944386965.1 uncultured Oscillospiraceae bacterium | reverse complement strand
GCCTCGGGAAAAACACTTCTCAGAGCGCAAACGTGCGAGCGCAGCGAGTGCGCTGCAGCGGGCTGCTTAACTCAAAAAAATGCCTTGCATTTTTTTGAAGCTCTATATCCCCAAAATCACCGCGGCGAAGGCGAAGTAGATCACCAGGCTCAGCACGTCCACAATGGTGGAGATGAAGGGGCTGGCCATCACCGCCGGGTCCAGGCCGATCTTCTCGGCCAGCAGCGGCAGCATACAGCCCACCACCTTGGCGCAGAATACGGTGCACACCAGCGTCAGGCAGATGACCAGGGCCACGGGGATAGTGACGTCGGCGTTTTGCAGCAGCAGCCGGTCCACCAGCAGGAGCTTGACGAAGTTGGCGCAGGCCAGGACCGCCCCGCACACCACCGCCACCCGGCACTCCTTCCACACCACGGCGAACAGGTCCCCGAAGTCGATCTCGTTGAGGCTCAGCCCGCGGATGACGGCCACGCTGCTCTGGGAGCCGCTGTTGCCGCCGGTGCCGGTGAGCATGGGGATGAAGCCGATGAGCACCGAATAGGTGGCCAGGGAGTTTTCAAAGCTGTTGATCACCAGGCCCGAGAGGGTGGCCGAGAGCATCAGCATCAGCAGCCAGGGCAGGCGGCTCTTCACCGTCTCCATGACGCCGGTGCGCAGGTAGGGCTTGTCCGTGGGCAAAATGGCGGCCATGCGTTCGAAGTCCTCGGTGGCCTCCTCCTCCATGACGTCCATGGCGTCGTCCACGGTGACGATGCCCACCAGGCGGTCCTCCGTGTCCACCACCGGCAGGGCCAGGAAGTCGTACTTGCTCAGGGTCTGGGCCACGTCCTCCTTGTCGTCCATGGTCCGGGCAAAGACCACGTTGGTGTCCATGATGTCGTCGATGACATCCTCCTCGTCGCTCAGGAGCAGGGTGCGGATGGAGACGATACCCAGAAGATGGCGGCTGGGGTCGGTGACATAGCAGTAGTTGATGGTTTCCTTGTCCGTGCCGGTGCGGCGGATGTGCTTGATGGCGTCCTCCACGGTGAGGCCGCGCTTGAGATCCACGAACTCCGTGGTCATGATGGACCCGGCGGAGTCCTCGGGGTATTTGAGGATCTCGTTGACGCTGCGGCGCGTCTCCGGGTCCGTGTGCTGGAGGATGCGCTTGACCACGTTGGCGGGCATCTCCTCGATGATGTCCACCGTGTCGTCCACATACAGCTCGTCCAGGACCTCCTTGAGCTCGGTGTCCGAAAAGGAGCGGATGAGCAGCGCCTGCTGCCCGGGCTCCATCTCCACGAACACCTCCGCCGCCAGCTCCTTGGGCAGCAGCCGGTAGAGCAGGGGCAGCCGGTCCTCGGGCAGCTCGCTGAGGATCAGGGCGATGTCCGCCGCCGGCAGGGGGGCCAGCAGGTCCCGCAGGGCCGGCCACTTCCGCTGCGCCGCCAGCTCCTCCACCTGGGAGATGATCGCCTCGTTGTCAAAATCCATGGCCGCCGCCTCCTTTCCCCGCCCGCCGCGTCAAAAAAAGAAATCCTCAGCCCCTGGCACGGCGGTCCGGCATCGGCAGCTGGGGATGGCGCGGCGGACCCCGGCCGGTACCGCTGGGGTTCCCCGATGGGCCCGGTCCGCTTCTATTTGTTTATGGTAGGCTTTTTTGCCGGCGCTGTCAACCGTTTTCCCGTTAGAGAAAGGAAAATTTTTTGTCAAATGTCCCTGGCTACGCCTTGTGAGGCATGGGAGAACATGGTAGAATAAACCCAACAATTTCCCTGGTCCGGGGGGAGAGGGAGGGCGAGGCGATGAACCCACATCAGGGCCACCGGGAGCGGAGAAAGCGGCAGTTCCGGGACTTCGGGCTGGACGCCTTCGCCGACCACGAGGCGCTGGAGCTGCTGCTGTTTTTCGCCATCCCCCGCCAGGACACCAACCCCCTGGCCCACGAGCTCCTCAGCCGCTTCGGCAGTCTGGAGGCGGTGCTGGAGGCCTCGGTGGAGGAGCTGACGGCGGTGCCGGGGATCGGCGAGAACGCCGCCCTGCTGCTGCGGCTGGTGCCGGCCCTCTCCCGCCGGGCCGCCGGACCCGCCGGCGGGCGGACCGTGATCCTCAACAGCCTGGAGCGCGTCGGCAGCTATCTCCTCCGGCGCTACCAGGGGGAGACGCGGGAGGTGGTCTATGAGCTGTGCCTGGACCAGAAGGGGAAGCTCCTGGCCTGCTGCCGGGTGGCCGAGGGCAGCGGGGCCAGCGCGGACTTCAACGTGCGCACGGTGCTGATGAACGCCATCCGGTGCGGGGCGTCCCTGGTGGTGCTGTCCCACAACCACCCCAGCGGCCTGGCCCTGCCCTCTCCGGCGGACCAGGTGGCCACGGACCGGGTCCGCCGGGCCCTGGACACCGTGGGCATCCAGCTGCTGGACCACATCGTGGTGGCGGACGGGGACTTTGTCTCCATGGCCCAGAACGGCCAGCTGCGCCCGGCGCCGCTGTGAGGGCTGCGGGACATCCGCCCCCCATTTTCTTTTCTGTGATTCGGCAAACCTGCCGGGGAAACAGAGTGCTGCGCACTCTGGGAGACGGCTCCACCCCCCTTTTCTTTTCGCCGCGCCGAAAAGAAAAGCGCCGTGGACGGTGGAAAAGAAAAGGGCGCTTATTTCTGACGAACAGT
>CALXDE010000073.1 GCA_944386965.1 uncultured Oscillospiraceae bacterium | reverse complement strand
ATCCAGGTGGGCAGCCGGGAGACGGAGGTGCTGGAGGCCTACGGGGACGAGCTGATCTACCACCTGAAGGAGGACAGCTACACCGTGGCGCCCCACGACGATTACTACACCTATACGGCAATGGACGTGGAGGGGGGCGGCGGCTTCCAGGAGATCGCCTTCTTCATCCAGAAGGGCGAAGTGGCGGCACTGCGGCTCCGATTGCTGCTGGATGAGGGCTTTCAGGGCCCGGACAACCTCTACAGCTTCCCGGTGGTGGACGGGGAGCCGGACTTCTCGGCCCGCAGGGAGCCGGAGCGGGAGGAGATCGACGAGACACGGACGGTCTACATCGCCCTCCACGCCCTGCGGGACCAGACCAACCTCTCCGCCGAGGAGGTCTACCAGTACCGGCGGGACATCTACGGCAACCTCCAGTACATCTCCTGGTGGGATTTCGGCGGCCTGGGGGAGGCGGGGAAGCGGGACGCGACCATCTTTGACCTGCTGCACTGGCTCAACGAGCAGGATACCCTGTCCGAGGACGAGATCTACGGCCTCCAGGCCGGGGCCTGCCGGACGGATCTGGACGGGGCCTATACCGACAGCTACTGTATAGCCCTGGCCCGGGCCTTCCTGGCCTACCCGGAGGCGTATGTGAAAGCGCTGGCCGGCGCGGCCTTCACCGACAGCGAGCGGCAGACGCTGGTGGGGCTCACCGGCTACGGCTGCGATGTGCCGGAGGACGTCCACCAGGCGGCGGTGGAGGCCATTGAGACGCTGGTGGTGCGCTCCGGGGCGCTGAACACCCCGGCGGAGGCGTTCTGGGGGGAGGCGCTGCGCCAGCGGATCAACACGCCGGCGTGAGAGGAACAGGCGGGAGGGCCGCCGGTTTTCCGGCGGCCCTCCCGGGATTTGCGGGGAATTTGCGGAAAAATTTGAAAATCCTCTTGACAAATTGAAAAATTTTCGGTATAGTAATCCCTGCCTGTTCAAGGAAACAAGATATGGCGGCGTAGCTCAGTTGGCTAGAGCATTCGGTTCATACCCGAAGTGTCACCGGTTCAAATCCAGTCGCCGCTACCAAGTGGAAACCTGCCGACCCGGCAGGTTTCCCTATATGGCCCGTTGGTCAAGTGGTTAAGACACCGCCCTTTCACGGCGGTAACACGAGTTCGAGTCTCGTACGGGTCACCACAAAAATGCCCACACCTGACGGTGTGGGCATTTTTGTGGTGACCGTGGGAACTTGAAATGCTCGGGGCAAGTGAATGGCCCCTGCGCCAGGGCTTTGCCTGCGGCAAAACACTTGTACGGCGCAAAAGCGCCGCGCCCAGAAGGGCCGCTGGGCGGTTCTCCTGCAGCGGTCCTGTCAACCCCAAATATCGATTTTGACTGCGCCCTCCAGGAAAGCGCACACCCAGTGGGTGTGCGCTTTCCTGGGTTCCGGGGGAAATGGGACATGCCCGGGCGGAGGAAATCCGCCCGGCAGCAGGGCTTTGGGCTGGGCCCGAAGCGCTTGGGACGCGCCGGAGCGGCAGCTGGTGTTCACCGCCATGTCGGCGGCGGCCGGGATCGCGTGGTTCCTCTCCCTGGTGCTGGAGCTGGTGTGTGAGCACCACTATGGGCGGCGGATGTGAGGCGAATCAAAACAGCGGCGGCGGGAGCACAGGCTCCCGCCGCCGCTTGCGTTACTGGCCCTCCACATGGATGCTGGTGAGGCCGCTTCGCAGCACCAGCCGCCGCAGGAGGGGGTTGTACATAAAGGGGCACTTGAGATTTTTGGCCAGCAGCTTCCACCGCAGATGCCTTGTGGCCCGGCGGTAGGCCGCCAGAGGCCGGGGCTTCCCCAGGCTCTCCGCCAGGGCCTCGGCGCTGAGGATGGCGCTGCTGATGCCCTCCAGGGAGCTGGGGCTGATGAGGCCGGCGGCCTCCCCGATGAGGTACGCACCGCCGCCTCCCAGGCAGAAGCTGGCCGGGCGGCAGGGCCGCAGCACCTCGCAGGCCTCGGTCTTTACCGCCTCGCCGAAGTCCATGCGGAGATAGTCCGCCAGGCGGCGCTTCTGGGCCTCGAAGGCCGCCCGGCTCCCCCGCTGGGGAAAGGCCCCGCCGAAGATGAAGAAGCTGTCCTTGCAGATGGACCAGGAGCAGCAGGGGGAGGTGGCCGGGTCAAAGACGCAGGAGTAGAAGGGGTTCACCGCCGAGAGAGGGAACCACTGCTGGATGGCGGTGTACCGCCGGGTTTTCCCCGGACCGAAGAGGGTCCGCCGCACCAGGGAGGAGGCTCCGTCGGCCCCCACCAGCGCGCCGCACCGGGCAGTCTCCAGAGCCCCGTCCGCCCCGGGGAAGGCGACGAGGAAGCCGCCGCCCGACAGGCGCTCCACGCGCCGGCAGCGGACCGGGCGGATCTCCACGTGGGGCGGCACCATGTCCAGGAGCCAGCGGTCGAACTTCGCGCGGTCCACGTTCAGGTACATCCGCTGGTAGCAGCGCTGCTTTTGGGCGGTCAGGTCGATGGTCCGCACGGCGAAGATCTGGGGGTCCACCAGGATCTCCTTGGGCAGCGTCAGGTCGAACC
>CALXDE010000072.1 GCA_944386965.1 uncultured Oscillospiraceae bacterium | reverse complement strand
GTGCCGGACAGTTGGTGTTGATTAGGGCGAGGGTCCACCCGTTCCCATCCCGAACACGGAAGTTAAGCTCGCTTCTGCCGACAATACTTGGCTGGAGACGGCCCGGAAAGATAGGTAACGCCAACATTGAGCGGACAGAGAAATCTGTCCGCTCTACTTTTTTGCAATTCTGCATAGAGAAAACGGGCAGAGAAGAACTCTCTGCCCGTTTTGATTTGTCTGGCGCATGACGTGTCAGACGTTGGTTATTCTTTGACCGTCCCGTCCGCGTTGAATACCGGCAGGGGATTTAAGTAAATGATATCATCCCGCTTGAGGGCATCGCCTTCGGCCAGAATGGCCGCGCGGCCAGTGACAATGCCGCCGGCGGTCTGGACCAGTTCTTCCAGGGCGTGGAGGCTTTCACCGGTGGAGATCACGTCGTCCACAATCAGAATGCGTTTGCCCTTGATCGCCTCGCAGTCGTCCTCTCCCAGAAACAGATCCTGCTGGCGCAGGGTGGTGATGGAGCGGACGGAGACATGAATGGGATGGGGCATGTAGACCTTGGAGCCCTTGCGGGCAATAAAGTATCTCTTTGCGCCGGACTGGCGGGCCATCTCATGGATAAGCGGGATGCTTTTGGCCTCGGCCGTAATCATATAGTCATAGCTGTCAGCGGGAATTTTTTTCAGCAGCTCCGTCGCGCAGGCGACGGTCAGCTCCGCGTCCCCAAAGATTACAAACGCGCCGATATACAAATCGTCGCTGACCTTGCACAGGGGCAGCTGCCGCTTCAGACCGGCAATGGTCATCTCATATGTCATGGAAAACCTCCTTCGCTTCTGACCGGAAATGTCCGGACTTTTGAACGGTATTATTATATATCGCGCTGCGCGGAAAAGTCAAGTTGACGGACTGGATGTCCCCTTTCAAGATAAGTAGTGATGGCCCAAACTCCGTCGGTTTCACTAAATAGCAACCGCTAACCTTTAAGGGCTGGGCTAAATAGTCTATCATGCCTTGCGGGAAGCATTTTTGTATTTTATAATGATAAAAATGGAACATCACAGAAAATTTTACGTCTATGATAAATAAGAGATCAACTGCATAGGGAGGTCAACAATATGAAAAAATTGTGTTTATGCGTACTTTTATGGGCGGCACTTATGTTAGGAGGGTGTTCTACCGGAGACAATCAGAATACTCAGGAAGAAACCCAGTGGGATAAAATCCTCATGGTGATGGTAGACGGGAACCTTTATTATGATACAGGAAAAGAGGGTACGGGAACCGAGGACAATGAAACTGTGGATGGGGAGATTACTTCGACTGTAGATGGTTCTGAGATGCCAACAGAAAATGATCAATCTAACTTCGGAGAAGGATTTGCATATCGGCGTATAGCAGATGGTACGTTAGAAATCTTTATGAATGAAAAATGGATTGTTTTTGAGCATAGGACAGGAACAGGGAGTCAGGTGCGGTTCGGAGACAGGTGGGTAGACAGGGACGGCCTTTCCGAAGAAACGCTGGATTGGTTGGCATGGTTTAACAGCCTCTCTGAAGAAGAACAATTGTCTGTGAGTGCAGTTCCCTCGGATTTGTTGGAGGAAAGTGGAATTTCAGACACTGAAGATGCAGAAGCAACATCAAATTGAAGGCTTATCATTCAGTGTAAAGAGGCTCCGCCTATTTTAGGGCGGAGCCTTTCTTTGTGTATATTCACCAATGGATTTCAATTTTCCTTGAAATCCCTACTCATCTTAAAAAGGGAGGACTGGATGGACCCTTTCAAGATAAGCGGCGACGGCGGAACCTCCGCTGGTTTCCCCTGGGCGCTATGGCATTCTCCTGCGCCTGCCGTTTGGAGCGGTTTCTTGGGTCTGCAAAGATGCAGTTCCTATCATTCTGTGATATAATCACTTTTGAAATACGACGGGGATCTGCTTCTCTACGCTGCGTCGAGAGCGCGAACTCTACGCTGCGTATGTGGCGCTCAAACCCCGTATCCCTTACGATATGGGCAGAAGAGGGGAGGCGAATGGATGGACCAAATCCGAATCGGAAAATTTATCGCCAAATCAAGAAAAGCGAGGAACCTTACGCAAAGGCAGCTTGCAGACGCGCTTTCCATCAGCGACAAAACCATTTCCAAATGGGAGTGTGGAAAAGGACTTCCCGAAGTTTCACTTATGCTGCCGCTGTGCGCGGCGCTGGATATTACGGTCAATGACCTGCTTTCGGGGGAAAAGGTTTCCACAACCGATTATCAAGAGAAAGCGGAGGGAAACATGATGAACCTGATGAAAGAGAATGAAGAAAACAGGAAAAGAATGGCGTTGTCCATCATTACCGTCGTAATCACGGTCGTTGCGGTATGTGCCCTGATCGTCATAGCGTCCTTTCTTGAACTGCCTGTGATCGCGCGGATTCTATTGATTCTATTTTCTGCTGCAGTAGCGGCAGCGGGTATAGCGGCGGCCGCAATGCTTGAAGTGAAAGCCGGTTATTATGAATGCCCACATTGCAGGGAACTGTTTGTCCCAGGTATGAGTGACTATATAAAAGGCTATCACACGATTACAAAACGCAGATTGACCTGTCCCAATTGCGGCAAAACGGGGATGTGCAAGCATCGCGTCACCCGATAGCGCCTCCATCCGGCAGTACACGTTGACTGAGGCGGTCCCTCCCCATCGCTCCCCCCGCGAAACAGGCAGAGGGAGCGATGTTTTTGACGATACGCGTCAGAGGACTTCCATTTTCCCTGCAATCACGGCCCCGCCGGAAGCGGGAGAGATGGACGCACGGGTATCCAAACCGCACAGAACAAAATGGAGAAATCCACGAAATATTTTCGGAAAAAGTGGTTGAGAAAGACCGCAAGTAGTGTTACAATAAAAGCGCGTCAGGGTGTGATGGCCTGGACGCAAAAACGATGGAAAGATTGAGGAGGAACCCAAGCAATGAATGCGTATGTTGCCAGCGTGATCGAGCATGTCAAGAAGAAGTACGCCAACGAGCCGGAGTTCTGCCAGACCGTGGAGGAGGTGCTCAGCTCCATCTCCCCGGTGGTGGACGCCCATCCTGAGTATGAGAAGGTGGACCTGCTGACCCGCATGGTGGAGCCGGAGCGTATGTTTACCTTCCGGGTGGTCTGGTGCGACGACGCCGGCCAGTGGCACACCAATACCGGTTACCGCTGCCAGTTCAACGGCGCCATCGGCCCCTACAAGGGCGGCCTCCGCTTCCAGCCCAATGTGACCCCCAGCATCATCAAGTTCCTGGGCTTCGAGCAGACCTTCAAGAACAGCCTCACCAGCCTCCCCATGGGCGGCGGCAAGGGCGGCGCGGACTTCGATCCCACCGGTAAGAGCGATGCGGAGATCATGCGCTTCTGCCAGAGCTTTATGACGGCCCTCTACCGCTATATCGGGCCCGATGTGGACGTGCCCGCCGGCGATATGGGCGTGGGCGGCCGGGAGATCGGCTACCTGTTCGGCCAGTACCGCCGGCTGAAGGGCGCCTGGGAGAACGGGGCCTTTACAGGCAAGGGCTTCACCTTCGGCGGCAGCCTGATCCGCCCCGAGGCCACGGGCTTTGGCGCCATGTACTACCTCCAGGAGGTCCTCCGTCACGAGGGCGAGGAGGTCAAGGACAAGACCATCGCCTGCGCGGGCTTCGGCAACGTGACCTGGGGCATCTGCAAGAAGGCCCGGGATTTGGGCGCCAAGGTGGTGACCCTCTCCGGTCCCGACGGCTATAGCTATGATCCTGACGGCGTCTCCTCCTCTCAGGAGAAGATCGACTATCTGGTGGAGATGCGCAACAGCGGCCGTAACCGCGTCCAGGATTACGCGGACAAGTTCGGCGTGGAGTTCCATGCCGGTGAGAAGCCCTGGGGCGTGAAGGTGGATGTGGTGATGCCCTCCGCCATGCAGAACGACGTGCACATGGAGCACGCCCAGCAGATCGTGGCCAACGGCATCAAGTACTATATCGAGGTGGCCAATATGCCCACCACCAACGACGCGCTGCGCTACCTCATGGAGCAGAAGAACATGATCGTGGCCCCCTCCAAGGCGGTGAACGCCGGCGGCGTGGCGGTGTCCGGCCTGGAGATGAGCCAGAACAGCGAGCGACTGACCTGGACCGCCGACGAGGTGGACGAGAAGCTCCAGGGTATCATGAAGAACATCCACGACATGAGCGTGGCCGCCGCGGAGGAGTACGGCCTGGGCTACAACCTGGTGGCCGGCGCCAACATCGCGGGCTTCAAGAAGGTGGCCACCGCCATGATGGAGCAGGGCTGCTTCTAAGCCCTCCCCGCGCGCAATTTTCATAGGAAGCTGTGGAGTGAGCTGCCCGGCGGGATTTCCCGCCGGGCGGCTTTTTTGCTGTCCGCGGATATCCATATAGACGATATCGTCTATATATGTTATACTGTGAAAGCGCGGGGATACGGCCTGTGCTACTGTGAAGACGGGCCGCAGACGGGATGCGTCCCCCCGGTGGGTGAATTTCCAAAAGGGGAAGAGAGGTGCCTGTCCATGACACAGAAGGAGCGGCAGGAGCGCAGCAAGCGGGAGATCCTGGAAGCTGCCATGGAGGAATTCGGAACGCGAGGCTATGACGCGGTCACCATGGAGGGCATCTGCGGCGGCCACGGAATTTCCAAGGGGATGCTGTACCACTACTACCCCAACAAGGACGCGCTGCCGAGCGTGCTGCGGCAATACCAGGCCGGAGGCGACCTGACGGACATGCGCGCACTGATGGAGACGGAGGGAGAGCTCCTGGATCTGATATTTTATGGGGTCATCCGGCCGGAATAGCGGAGCAGGCGGGAAACCGCCTGTTTTTTTGCTTGACAATACATCGGCGACCAATGTATAATAGACACGTAGATTACCGATGCATTGGAGAGGGAGGGATATCTATGGACGATCCCATGCGGACCTGGTGCCGGGATGTGGCAAAGCACATCCGCTTCCGCTATGACCGGGCGGCGGTGGAGGAGGAGCTGTACCTCCACCTGGAGGAGAGCCGGGACGACCGGATGGAGGCGGAGGGTATTTCCCAGGAGGCGGCGGAGGCGGAGGCCATCGCCGCCATGGGGGACCCGGAGGCGCTGGGAAAGGAGCTGGACCAGGTCCACGGCCCCCTGCTGGGGTGGACGTGGCGGCTGTCCCGGGTGCTGGTGCGGGTCCTGTTCGTGTCCCTGGTCAGCTTGATGATCGTTGGAGCGTGGTCGCCATGGGGGCAGGAGTTCAATCTGTTCGAGTGGGTGGCTGTCCAGTTCGACCCCCTCTGGACGGCGCCGGATGACGCCCTCTTCAGCGAGCAGGGCGACCGCGGCTATCAGGACTGGCTGGCGGAGGTGGAGCCGGCGGAGGTCACCGCCGGGCCCTACACCATCTCTGTCCTGAAGGGGGAGCTGATGCGAACCAACGGCTGGGACTCCAGCGAGGGCAGGCAGCGCTGGTACCGGCTCCTGTGCTATCTCCGGGTGGAAGCGCCGTTTTGGCACAAATTTCCCGATGGGCTCTGCGAGGCATATCTGGTGTTTGACGACGGGACAGAGCTGGTGCCGGAGTGGTGGGAAGAGCCGAATGAGCTGGGATATATGTGCGTCTCCTGCGTGACGACCGAGGTGCCCAGCACCACCGCCGAGGTGGCAATGGAAATCCAGGCCGGCGAGTGGCGCCCCCAGTGGGTGGAGCTGCGGCTGCCGGAGGAGATCGGGGACTTCACCCTGCGGCTGAATCTGAACTGCCGGGAGGTGGCGCCATGAACATTCCCAGACTGAGCCGCCGGTGGAAGCTCGTGCGGAACCTGGCCGCCGCGGCGGTGCTGGCGGTGCTGGTGTGGGCCTATACCGGCTTCCCCGCCCCCACGGAGGGACTGGCCCTGAAGTGGGAGGCGGAGCGGTATTTTACCGAGCCCGGGGAGGTCGTGCTCCGGGTGGACCAGACCGGCGGGGCAGGCGCCCCGTTGAAATGGTTTGCGGACCAGAAGTCCGTCCTCACCTACCGGGACGGATACCTCACCGCTTACCAGTATGAGCGGCTTTTCCTGGGCCACACCATGGACTATCAGGGCGTATACCCCATTGTGGAGGGCCGATGCGTGGTGGATTTCCCCCGGGAATGGCCGGAGAAGGAATTTCACGAGGCGCAGGTGGAGATCGGGGGACAGACTGTGACCGTTTGGGTGGAAAGGATGGCGTGATACCATGAAGATTGATAAGAGCCTGCTCACCGGCAGCACCACGCTGCTGGTGCTCTCCCTGCTCGCGGAGGGGGAGAAGTACGGCTACCAGATGATCCAGGAGCTGGCGGCCAAGAGCGACAACACCTTTGAGATGAAGGAGGGGACGCTCTACCCCATCCTCCACGGCCTGGAGCGGGACGGATATGTCACCGTGAGAGAGAGGTGGAGCGGCGGGCGGCAGCGGCGCTACTACCGCCTCACCGGCAAGGGTCGGGGGCTTCTGGAGGACAAGGTGAAGGAGTGGAAATTCTTTACCGGAAAGGTCGGCGGTGTGGTGGCCAGCTGCTGCCCGGAGCTGGCGTAAGACAGGGGGCGGCCGTGAATGCGGCTGCCCCCTGTTTCCATGGGGAATTGGGGCTTGCCTCCCGGGGCGCTTTCGGATACAATAGATAAAAAATCGAAAGACAGCGAAAGAGGAGCGGCATGGAACAACTGGTCATTGGCATTCTGGCCCATGTGGACGCGGGGAAAACCACCCTGTCCGAGGGCCTTTTATATCGCACCGGGGCGGTGCGGAAGCTGGGGCGGGTGGACCACCAGGACGCCTTCCTGGACACCAACCACCTGGAGC
>CALXDE010000071.1 GCA_944386965.1 uncultured Oscillospiraceae bacterium | reverse complement strand
GGCAAAAAAGACGTCATCCGCCCGCTCCCTTGCTCCTCCTTTCCAAACCGAACCCGCTGCGCTGGGCTTCGGTTTGGGTCCGCCGCTGCGCGGCGGCATTTTTTGACACTGAGAGAATATCGATTTTAACCACCCCGTCCAAAACGAAAGGACTTCCCATGGGAAGTCCTTTCGTTTTTGGTTTCAGCCGTCTTCAGCGCAGAACTTTCGCGCCACTTGCCGCTGGCCCGGGAGGGTCCTTTTCCCCGTCCCCGCTGCCAGCGCCCGGAAAAACCGCTCCAGAAGGTTGACCTGCCTTTGCGGCCATGCTATGCTGGTTTCATCTATATGGGGCGGGCCGCCTCCGGCCCGAGGAGGATTGCGCGATGCTGTATATTGGAATCGATCTGGGGACCTCCGCCGTCAAGCTGCTGCTGATGGACCAGGAGGGTGCCGTCAAACATGTCGTCTCCCGGGAGTATCCCCTGGAGTTTCCCCGTCCCGGCTGGAGCCAGCAGAATCCGGCAGACTGGAAAAACGCCGTACTGACGGGTATTCCGGAGCTGCTCAGGGGGTTTGACGCCAGTCAGGTGGCGGGCATCGGCGCCGGCGGACAGATGCACGGCCTGGTAGCGCTGGACAAGGACGATCAGGTGATCCGCCCGGCTATTTTGTGGAACGACGGCCGTACGGCGGAGGAAGTGGACTGGCTCAACAATATCATCGGGAAGGACAAGCTCTCCGCCTGGACAGCCAACATCGCCTTCGCCGGCTTCACCGCCCCCAAATTGCTGTGGATGAGGCGGCACGAGCCGGAGAACTTCGCTCGCATCCAAAAGGTCATGCTCCCCAAGGACTACATCAACTATGTGCTCACCGGGGTGCACTGCACCGACTACTCCGACGCCAGCGGCACGCTCCTGCTGGACGTGGAGCACAAGCGCTGGTCCAGCGAGATGCTGGAGCTGTGCGGCCTTGCGGAGGCGCAGCTGCCCAGGCTCTTCGAGAGCTATGAGGCCGTCGGCACCCTGAAGCCGGACATCGCCGCCCGGCTGGGCCTGTCCCCGGACGTCGTTGTGTGCGCCGGCGCGGGGGACAACGCCGCCGCGGCTGTGGGCACCGGCACCGTGGGCGACGGGGCCTGCAACATCTCCCTGGGCACCTCGGGCACCATTTTCATTTCCAGCGAGAAGTTCGGCGTGGACCCCAGCAACGCCCTTCACGCCTTCGCCCACGCCGACGGGCATTACCACCTGATGGGCTGCATGCTCTCCGCCGCCAGCTGCAACAAGTGGCTGATGGACGACATTCTCCAGACCAGGGACTACGCCGCCGAGCAGGCCCCCATCACCCCGGAGAAGCTGGGGAACAACCACGTGTACTTCCTCCCCTATCTCATGGGCGAGCGCTCCCCCATCAACGACACCAACGCCCGGGGCACCTTTGTGGGCCTGACTATGGACACCAGCCGGGCCGACCTGACCCAGGCGGTGCTGGAGGGCGTGTCCTTCGCCATCCGGGACAGTCTGGAGGTGGCCCGCTCCCTGGGTCTGGAGATCCGGACCAGCATGCTGTGCGGCGGCGGGGCCAGGAGTCCCCTGTGGCGGACCATGCTCTCCAACATCCTCCGTCTGGAGCTCACCCTCCCCGCCTCCGAGCAGGGACCCGGCATGGGCGGCGCCATGCTGGCCATGGTGGCCTGCGGCGCGTTCTCCACCGTGGAGGACGCCTGCCGCAAGCTGGTCCAGGCGGCCGGAACGGTCAAGCCCGATCCGGAGCTCGCCGCCCGGTACGAGGCCCGGTACCAGCAGTACCGGACCATCTACCCCGCCCTGAAGGGGGTCTTCCCCGGGCTGCTGTAAAAGCCGCGGAAGCGCGGCAGGGCGCCAAACCGGGGCTGTTTGCGGCCAAACGGCTCCCCACTCCCATGTTATATCGGGGCAGACGCGCCCTGGGCCGTTTTTCTCTCCAGGCGCCGGGAGCCCCATTTTACAAAAAGGTCCCCCCTCCCTCTTTTTATTTTCATGGGACCGCGCTATAATAAGATGACTTTAAGCAAAGGAGACGATGCTATGGCATGCAAACGCTTTCTGCGGCGCCTGACGGCTGCGTGGGCCGTCCTTGCGCTGCTGGTTTCTTCCGCCGCCGCCCTGTCTGTGGAGGACGCCCGGGCGCTTCTGGAGGAGAACTATGTGGACGCCCTGCCCCCAGAGGCCTATGAAGCAGAATCCCTGGAGGAGCTCTTCCTGGCCGTGGGCGACCCCTATACCTACTACATGAGCGCCGAGGCGTACGCGGAGTTCCTGGGCAGCGTGGAGCACGAGGATACGGTCACCGGCATCGGCGCGGCCATCAATTACACCGACGAGGGGATTCTCCTCACCGGCGTTCTCTCCGGGGGCGGAGCCGAGGAGGTGGGGCTCCAGGCCGGGGACCTCATCATTGCCATCGAGGGGGTGTCCTGCGCCCCTGCCGGAGAGGCCCACCGCGCCCTGCTGGTGGGAGAGGCGGGCACCCATGTGGCTGTCACGGTCCGCCACGCGGACGGAACAGTGGCGGACTACCGCATCCAGCGCCGACTGGTGGAAATCCACAACACCTCCTCCACCCTGTGGGAGGGGGGCATCGCCTATATCGACTGCGACAGCTTCGGCACCGATACAGGCACCTACTTTGCCCAGGGCATCCAGGACTATGACGACGAGGCCCACATCTTTGTGGTGGACCTGCGGGGCAACACCGGCGGCGTCACCTCCTCCGCGGTCTACTCCATCGGCACCTTTACCGGTCCGGCGGCCCTGTTGTATCTGCGTGACAAGGAGGGCTCCTATCGCCGGAGCACCAACTACTATGACGCCCTCACCCAGGACCCGGTGATCGTGCTGACCAACGGCTACTCCGCCAGCGCCGCGGAGATCTTCGCCGCCGACATCCGGGACTGCCGCGCCGGCATCCTGGTGGGAGAGCGGACCTATGGCAAGGGTGTGGCTCAGGTCGTCTTTGACGGCGCCAACTCCCCCGGGCTCTTCGACGGGGACGCGCTGAAAATCACCGCCTACCGCTTCTACTCTGCCGACGGCAACACCAACGATCTCATCGGCGTCCTTCCCACCCTGCTGGTCAGCGGCAGCATCTCCCAGGAGGTGGCCAAGCTCCTGGCCGAGAAGGCCCCCAGCCGGCCGGACGGGTACCTGCGCCTGGAACTCAACGATCTGCCGTTCTATGTGGATCTGGAAAAGGCCCGGTCAGAGGAACACCGCTTTGCCTTTGACGCGCTCCTCTCCGCCCTGCCTCCGGATGCCGAAATCGCCGTGGGCAGCGGGCGCGGCTGGGAGGAGCTCTCTGTCCGGGAGCTGGTGGAAGTCTGGGCCGGCGCGGATTTCCAGAGCCGGTGGTTCTCCGATGTCGACGAAAGCCCCTATGCCGACGCCATCAACACCCTGGCCACCTATGGCATTCTCAACGGCGACAGCACCGGCAGCTTCCGTCCCGACGGAGCGCTGACCCGCGCCCAGCTGTGTGCCCTGATGGCCCAGGCCCTGGGCGTGGGCTACAGCGGCGAGAGCCGCTTCACCGATGTGTCCGACGACCGCTGGTACGCCAGCGCCGTCAATGCCATGGCGTCACTGGGGTTTGTAGAGGGCGACGGCGGCGTCTTCCGCCCCGACGACCCGCTGACCTATGAGCAGTTCATCACCTTTATGAGCCGTCTGGCCGCCTATCTGAACTGCGATGTCTATGAGTACATCCAGGACCAGGACGCCCAGGCGCTCTCCCAGGACGCGGAGCTGGCCTCCTTCGCCGACTGGGCCAAGTCCGGAGCGGATGTCATGGCCCGGATGATGCGCAGCAGCGCGGACGACAGCACCGTCTCCATGCTCCCCACGGCGCTGGAGGAGATCGACCCGCAGGCAGCGGTCCTCCGGGAGGAGGCCGCCGCCACCCTGAACAGCATGCTGCAGATGCTGGGAATCCTCCAGTACTGATGGCGCTTGAATCAAAAACCCCCGGAGGAACACGCCCTCCGGGGGTTTCATTTATCCCTGATATACCGCCATCATGGCCCGATAGGTCATATAGCAGTCCAGCTTGGACACCGTCTCAAAGGGGGCGTGCATGCTCAGCACCGGCACGCCCGCGTCGATGGTATCGATGTTCCGGTTGGCCATGAACAGCGCCACGGTGCCGCCGCCGCCGGCATCCACCTTGCCCAGCTCCGCCATCTGCCAGATGACCCCGGCCTCGTCCAGGATGCGGCGGGTATGGGCCACCACCTCGGCGCTGGCATCGCTGGCGCCGGACTTGCCCCGGGCGCCGGTGTACTTGCACAGACCTATACCGTAGTTCAGGCGGGCGGCGTTGCGCTTTTCAAACACCTCGGCAAAATTGGGATCGTAGGCGGCGGTCACATCGGCGCTGAGGCAGAAGGACCGCTCCAGGCAGGTCCGGACCTCCACCCCCTGTCCCTGGCACAGATCCTCCAGGAAGGTGTCGAAAGCCGCGGTCTGCATGCCGCTGACGCCCACCGAGCCGATCTCCTCCTTGTCCGCCAGAACGCACACGGCGGTCTTCTCCGGCGCCTCCTTCAGATCCAGCAGGGCCTTGAGGGCGGCGTAGGCGCAGACCCGGTCGTCGTGGCCGTAGGCGCCGATCATGCTGCCGTCCAGGCCGATGTCCGTGGCCTTGACTGCCGGAACCGCCTCCAGCTCCGCGGAGATGAAGTCCTCCTCGGTGATGCCGTACTTCTCATAGAGCAGCTTCATCACCGCCAGCTTGACGCCCTCGCTCTCCGCCCCGGCCAGGGGCCGGCTCCCCAGCAGCAGGTTGAGCTGCTCGCCGCTGATCCCCTCGGCCAGGGTCTTTTTATTCTGCTCTCCCCCCAGGTGGGGCAGCAGGTCGCTGATCACCAGCTTGGGCTCGTCTCCCTCGCCGATGGTCACATCCACCACCCGCCCGTCAGCCAGGGCCACCACGCCCCGCAGCTCCAGGGGGATGGTCACCCACTGGTACTTGCGGATGCCGCCGTAGTAGTGGGTCTTGCAGTAGGCCAGCTCCGCCTCCTCATAGAGGGGATTGGGCTTCAGGTCCAGGCGGGGGCTGTCGATGTGGGCGGCCGTGATCCGGACCCCCTGGTCCAGCTTCTCCCGGCCGATGACGGCCAGCAGCAGCATCTTGCCCCGGTTGTTCAGGTAGACCTTGTCCCCGCTCTTGAGCGCCATGCCCCGGCTGTAGGGCCGGAACCCCTGCGCCTGGGCCAGCCGGACCCCCTCCCGGACGCACAGCCGCTCCGTCTTGCCCGCGTCCAGGAACGCCTTGTAGTCCCGGCAGTAGTCCTCCAGCGCCGCCTCCTGGTCCGCGCCCAGGCGCTCCCAGCCGTTTTTGGGCTGATAAAACAGCTTATCCTTCCATTCCTTCGCTTCCATGTTATGCCTCCATATCCTCCAGGAAGTCCCCAAAGAACTCCCGAATTAACGCTTCAAATTCTTTGCTGCTCCCCGCCCGGTTCTCCAGCACCAGGGCGCAGTGCTTGCGGTAATAGCTGTCATTCTTCTGCGCCGCCACCCGGCTCCTGGCATAGTCCTCCGAAATGCCGTCCCGCTCCATGATGCGCCGGACGCGGACCTCCGCCGGGGCGGTGACGGCAATGGTCCAGTCGCACAGCGCCCCCAGGCCGCTCTCGATGAGGTTGATGGCGTCAATCACCGCGCCCCGGCCGGTACAGGCGGCAAGGCGCTCCCGCACCGCGGCGGTAATGGCGGGAAAAATGACGGCGTTGAGCCGGTCCAGGGCCTTTTTGTCCCCGAACACCCGCGCGCCCAGGGTCTTGCGGTCCAGCTGTCCGTCGGGCAGAAACACATCGCCGAAGGCATCCCGCAGCTTTTTTCGCAGGTCCTCGTCCGTTTTCAGCAGTTCATAATACAGCGCGTCGCAGTCGATGGTCCCAAAGCCCATGTCCTCCAGCACCCGGAGCGCCGTTGTCTTGCCGGCGCCGGTGGGGCCCGTCAATCCGATCACCGTCATGGCGTATCCTCCCAGCTGTCAAAGAAATCGTTGACCGACGCGCAGTCGGCGTCCACCTGGTCCTTTACCGCCTGGAGGGAGGGGAATTTCCGGATCTCCCGCAGGCGGCGGTAAAAGCGCAGCTCCATCTCTCTCCCGTAGAGATCCCCTGTGTAATCCAGGAGCAGGGACTCCACCGTCTTCCGGCTCTCGCTGTCCACCGTGGGCCGTCTGCCCACATTGGTCACGGCCCGATAGGTCTGCCCTCCCACCTCCGCCAGGGCCGCGTACACCCCCTCCGGCGGCAGGACCTGGCCGGAGCCGGGCTGGAGGTTGGCGGTGGGCATCCCCACGGTGTGTCCCTTGCCCTTTCCGTGGACCACCGTGCCGGTGAGGCGGCACAGGGGGGCTTGCTGTTTTTTCGGCATGACCTACACCTCCACCACGTGGAAGCCCGCGGCCTTTTTCAGCCGGTTGGCCACCGCCAGGCCCAGGCCGTCCTCGTGGGGACACTGGGCGTAGATCTCCGTCACGTCCGTGTGGTCGAAGGCGCGCAGGGCGTCGAACACCCGCCGGGCCTGCTCATCCTTGCGGGAGACGGAGCCCATGTCCTCCACGATGCAGCCGGCAAAGCGGTCCGTCCACTCGGAAAAGCAGATGACGCCGGTGCGCTCCCCCAGGCGGGCGGCGATGTAGTCCGCCGCGGCGGCGGGCTCCCCCACCACCACGGTCACCGGGGCCTTGGGGGCATAGTGCCGGTACTTCATGCCCGG
>CALXDE010000070.1 GCA_944386965.1 uncultured Oscillospiraceae bacterium | reverse complement strand
TACAGCAACGTCTTCTCCTACCTCCTGCCCCTGGCGCTGTACGCCATCCTGGGCGGCCTTGTCACCTGGAAGCTGCGGAAAACGAGATGATCCGTCGAAAAAGCGCCTGTCAGCACATGCTGACAGGCGCTTTTACTTTACAGATATGGCTGCTATTTCAGATCCTCCAGCACCCGGGAGAGGGGGAGGTTCTCCCGCTTCGCCGCGGTGGCCAGGTCCTCGTACTCCCACTTGGCCTTGGCGAGGCCGTACCCCGTGCCGGTCTTGCGCCGGATGGGGCCGTGGACAGTTTCCACTGTCTCCGATGACACCTGCATGGCGTACCGCTGGCAGTCCGTCCGCCGCACGCCGAAGGTGCTGGTGTGGCGGAGGAGTTCCGCGGCCAGGGTGTCGGCGTCATGCGGTTTACATAAAACCGTCAGCAACACCGCGGGGCGGTCCTTTTTGGTCTGCACCGGCGTGAAAAACACGTCCAGGGCCCCCGCCGCCAGCAGGCGCTCCATAGCGAAGCCCAGGGCTTCGCCGGTCATGTCGTCGATATTGGCCCGCAGCTCGCAGACCTGGTCGTTGGGCCCCTCCGCCGCATCGGTGTCGCACAGGAAGGCCCGGACGCAGTTGGCCCGGCCGAAGTCCTTGCTGCCCATGCCGTAGCCCGCGGCGCGGATGGCGCAGGGGGGCATGGGACCGAACTCCGCGGCAAAGGTCCTCAGCAGCGCAGCGCCGGTGGGGGTGCACAGCTCCCCCTTCACCTCGCTCATGTAGGCGGGGACGCCCTCCAGCAGGCGGGCCGTGGCCGGGGCGGGCACCGGCAGGATGCCGTGGGCGGTGCGGACGTTGCCGCTGCCCAGGTTCACCGGGGAGGCAATCACCTTATCCGCTCCCAGCAACTCCATGGCATAGCACACGCCGGTGATGTCCGCCACCGCGTCCAGGGCCCCCACCTCGTGGAAGTGGACCTTCCCCACCGCCACGCCGTGGGCCTTGGACTCCGCATCGGCCAGGAGGCTGTAGACCGCCTTGGCCCTGTCCCGGACCGTCTCCGGCAGGGCAAAGCCGTCGATCATGGCGGTGATGTCCCCCAGGGAGGCGTGGTGGTGATGGCCGTGATGGGCCTCGTCATGGTCTGTCTCGTGGACGTGGGGATGGTCGTGGTGGTGGTCGTGATCCCTGTGGTCATGATGGTCGTGGTGGTCGTGGCTGTGCTCCTCCTGCCCCGCCGCGATGACCCGGGCATGGGTGCCGGCAATGCCGCAGGAGACTGCCGGTTCAAATCTCACGCAGATGTCCGGATGGAGGCGGTCCATGGCCTTCTCAAAGGCCGCCTGGTCCGGCAGCAGCTCATACAGGGCACCCAGGAGCATATCCCCCGCGGCCCCCATGTTGCACTCCAAGTAGAGGGTCCTCATGCCTCCACCCCCTTCATCTGATTGATCCGGTTGGCCAGGAACCCGGCCCCGAAGCCGTTGTCGATATTCACCACGCTGACGCCGCTGGCGCAGCCGTTGAGCATGGAGAGCAGGGCGCTCAGGCCGCCGAAGCTGGCCCCGTATCCCACGCTGGTTGGGACGGCGATCACTGGGCAGTCCACCAGTCCCCCCACCACGCTGGCGAGAGCTCCCTCCATGCCGGCCACGGCGATGACCACCCGGGCCCGGGCCAGGGTGTCCACATTGGACAGCAGGCGGTGGAGCCCCGCCACGCCCACGTCGTAAAGCCGGGTCACCCGGCTGCCCAGGGCCTCGGCGGTCTGGGCAGCCTCCTCGCACACCGGGATGTCGCTGGTGCCGCCGGAGGCCACCACCACGCTGCCCGCCAGGGGGATCTCCCTGGGGCAGGCCACCGCCAGGCGGGGCACCGGGTCGTAGCGCATGGGGAACCTCCCCTCCAGGGCGTCGGCCTTCTCCTGGTCCATGCGGGTGATGAGGATGTTGCCGGCGCCCCTGGCCGCCAGGGCCTCCACAATGCCGCCGATCTGCTCGGCGGTCTTGCCCTGGCCGAAGATCACCTCCCCAGCCCCCTGGCGGATGGCCCGGTGGTGGTCCACCCGGGCGTAGCCCAGATTCTCAAAGGGGGCGGTGCGCAGATGGGTCATGGCCTCCTCCACGCCGACGCTCCCCTCCCGCACCCGGCGGAGCAGCTGCTCCAGCTCTCTCTCTTCCATAGAAAGTCACCTCAATCCTCCCGGCTGGGCCGGGGCGTATCGTCCAGTTTCAATTGGGGGAAATCCGCGCCCAGGCGCTGCGCGATCTCCCCCCAGCGGGCCCTCGCCATGGGCCGCTGGGACGCGGTCACCTGGAGAAGCCCTCCATCCCGCAGGCGCAGGCGAAAGTCCGCGAAGCCCATCTCCATCAGCGCCGCCTCTCCCCGCTCCACGCGCCGGAGCGCTTCAAGCCGAATGGCCTCCCCCGCGGGGACGCGGGTGGCGAGGCAGGCGTAGGAGGGCTTGTCCCACACCCCAAGGCCCGCCGCCTTCGCGTTTTCTCGCACCTGGGCCTTGGTGACGCCGCACAGCCGCAGGGGCGAGAGGACCCGCAGTTCCCGCAGGGCCCGCATGCCGGGGCGGTCCGAGGCGTCGTCGGAGGCGTTGGTGCCGTCCAGCAGCACATGGTAGCCATCCGCCTCCGCCGCATCCGCTATGGCGGTAAAAAGCCTTTTCTTGCAGTGGTAGCACCGGTCAGGCGGGTTAGCCGCCACCTCCGGCGCGGCCAGGACGTCCAGCTCCAGCACCCGCAG
>CALXDE010000069.1 GCA_944386965.1 uncultured Oscillospiraceae bacterium | reverse complement strand
GCTGCGCCAAAGTGATCGACGTTAAACATCTCTCCAAGTCCTTTGGGGACAATCTGGTGCTGGACGATATCTCCGAGCACATCGCCCCGGGGGAGAAGGTGGTCATCATCGGGCCCTCCGGCTCCGGAAAGTCCACGTTCCTCCGGTGTCTGAATCTGTTGGAAACCCCGACCAAGGGTACCATCACCTTCGACGGGGCGGAGGTCACGGACCCCAAGGCGGAGATCGACAAGATCCGCCAGCAGATGGGCATGGTGTTCCAGCATTTCAATCTCTTCCCCAATATGACCATCCGCAGAAATATCACCCTGGCCCCGGTGCGCACCAAGCTGATGAGCCAGGCGGAGGCGGACGACACCGCCACCGCCCTCCTCAAGCGGGTCGGCCTGGAGGAGAAGGCGGACGCCTACCCCTCCCAGCTCTCCGGCGGTCAGAAGCAGCGCATCGCCATTGTCCGGGCCCTGGCCATGCGGCCCAAGGTCATGCTCTTTGACGAGCCCACTTCCGCCCTGGACCCGGAGATGGTGGGCGAGGTGCTGGACGTGATGAAGGAGCTGGCCCAGGAGGGGATGACCATGGTGGTGGTGACCCACGAGATGGGCTTTGCCCGGGAGGTGGGCAGCCGGGTCCTCTTTATGGACGGCGGCCACATCCTGGAGCAGAACACCCCCGCGGAGTTCTTCGACCACCCCCAGAATCCCCGGACCCAGTCCTTCCTGAGCAAGGTTCTGTAACACCGGCTCCCGATAGACAACAAGGAGGCCCTGTCCACTCAAGGACAGGGCCTCCTTGTTTGTATGATGGGATCATGTGGCGCTGGCGATCAGCAGCTCCTCCAACTGACGGCGGCGGTCCGCCGCCCGCTGGCGGTTGACCGTCCGCATCTGGCGAAGGTCCTCCAGGACCTGTTGGATCTGGCGATCCACCTGATTGACCTGCTGCTGGGCGTCGTGGATGCGGTCCAGCACCGCCCAGTCGGCAAAGAGCCCGTCGAAAAAGAAATCGGCAAACCGGAGGAAGCCGTCGATGCTGATCTGAAAGTCGGCGGACACGTCCACATCCAGCAATTCCGAGCGCAGGCGCCGCAGGTCGATCTGCAGCCGCGAGGAGAGCTGATGCTGGGCCTCATCCAGGTGGGAATGCTTCGCCAGACTGCTGAGCAGGCCGCCCCCCAGCAGGTCCCAGGTACCCCAGTCCTCAGCGCTGTTCAGCGTGTTCTGGACGCCGTTCACAGTGACCATAGCGGCCTGGGCGGCGGAGATGGCTTCCTCAATCTCTCTGCCCTGGGCCTCCAGCCGGGCGGTTTCCGCCTCCAGACGGCACACCGCCTCGGTGTCAGCGCTGCCCTGCCCCTTCAGCGTCCGGGCCCGTTCCTCCAGAGCGCGCTGGTAGTCCGTCTCGCAATGGAAGAGCTCCGCCAGTTCTCTCTGGCAGCGGGCCGCATCCTCCTCAAGCGCCTGGAGCTGGGCCGCCGCGGTTTGGTACTCCAGCGCCGCGGCCAGCGCCTGTGCCGACTCCCGGTCCAGTTTTTCCTCCAGCGTTCCGGCAAATTGATAGAACAGCCGGGACAGGCCGGCGCGCTCCAGCTGGTCCACATCCGCCTGCTCTTTCAGACGAATCTGATCCAAGGCCTCCACCCGGCGGGAAAGGCCGTCGGCCTGATGGGAAAGATCCTGGATCATAGCCAGAAGTTTTTTCTTCCGCTGTACCCGGGCCGCCAGCTCCCGCAGCGTGGGGCCCTGGGGTGCCGGAAGGCCGGCGTCCCGGTCCCCTGATGTGTTCACGGCTTGAGCCCTGCCACCCAGGCGGCGTATTTGGCGAGATTGGCGTCCCGCTCCGCGGCGTCGGCCCCCTTGGTCAGGACATAGACCTTGATCTTGGGCTCGGTGCCGGAGGGACGGACGATGATGCTGGTGCCGTCGGAGAGCTCAAAGCGCAGCACGTTGGAGCCGGAGAGCTCCATGGTGGACTTCGCCCCGGTGGCGCAGTCCACCACGCTGCCGTCCTGGTAGTCCTTGAACTGCCTGACGGCCACCCCGGCGATCTCCTGGGGCGGCGTCTGGCGCAGGGAGGCCATGAGATTGGCCATGTCCCTGAGCCCGTCCAGGCCCGGCATCACCAGGTTGTGGGTCTTTTCCCCGTAGTATCCGTGCTTGGCGTACAGGGCGTTCAAAGCGTCCAGCACGGTCATGCCCTTTCCGGCGTAATAGGCGGCCATCTCCGTCAGGGCCAGGGAGGCGGTGACCGCGTCCTTGTCCCGGACAAAGTCCCCCAGCATGTACCCGTAGCTCTCCTCGTAGGAGAACACCACCTTGCCCTCCCCGGAGCCCTCCAGCTGGTCCTTCTTCTCGGCCAGGAACTTAAAGCCCGTGAAGGTGTCGTAGCAGGCCGCGCCGTAGCTCTCGGCCACGGCCTTGGCCATCTCGGTGGTGACGATGGTTTTCAGGGCCACCGGCTTCTCCGGCAGCTTCCCGGAGCGCTCCATGGCCCCCAGCAGATAGTCCAGCAGCACAACGCCGGTCTGGTTGCCCGTGACCACCTGGTAGTCCCCGTTCTTGTCCCGGATCATGATGCCCACCCGGTCGCTGTCCGGATCGGTGCCCAGGATGAAGTCCACATCATTCTGCTTGGCCAGCTCCACCGCCAGGGCGAAGCCCTCCGGGTTCTCCGGGTTGGGGGAGACGACGGTGGGGAAGTTCCCGTCAATGACCATCTGTTCCGGCACGCAAATCAGGTGCTTGATGCCGGCCCGCTTCAGAGCCTCGGGCACCAGCTTGTGGCCGCAGCCGTGGAAGGGGGTGTACACCACCTTGAAGGTGTCCGCCACGGCGGGAATGGCCTGGGGATCGGTGACCTGGGCCATAACGTTCTCCATGAAGCGGCGGTCCGTATCCTCGCCGATGATCTCGATCAGCCCCTGGCCCACAGCCTGCTCATAGTCCATGGTCTTGGGGCCGGTGAACATGTCCAGCTCCGCCATCTTCCTGGCAATGGCCTCGGCATGGTGGGGAGGCAGCTGGGCCCCGTCCTCCCAGTAGACCTTGTAGCCGTTGTACTCCTTGGGGTTGTGACTGGCGGTGACGTTGATGCCGGCGATGCAGCCGTACTCCCGCACGGCAAAGCTCAGCTCCGGGGTGGGGCGCAGGGCGTCAAACAGGCGGGCGTGGATGCCGTTGGCAGCCATGACGCAGGCGGCCTCCCGGGCAAATTCCGGGGAGTTGTTGCGGCAGTCGAAGCACACCGCCACGCCCCGCTTCGCGGCCTCTCCGCCCTCGGCCAGGATGACCTCGGCAAAGGCCTGGGTGGCGTGGCGCACCACATGGATGTTCATGTGGTGGAGCCCCACGCACATGGTGCCCCGTAGGCCCGCCGTTCCGAACTCCAGGGGGCCGTAGAACCGGCTCTCGATCTCCTTGGGGTCGTTGCCGATGGCCTCCAGCTCCGCCTTTTCCGCGGCGCTGAGGGCGGGACTGGCCAGCCACTTCTCGTATTCCTGTCGATAGTCCATATTTGCATTCCTCCTTTTTCATTTGGGAAAATCACGCGCAATATGATAGATGATCACGGGGAAAATTCTGTGTCCACTTCATAGGCATCGCTGTCGGAGAAATGCCACCACTCCCCAAAGTAGGGGGTGAAGCCGGCGGCGGCCATGGCATCCTCCAGCACTCTTGCGTTTGCCGCCGGTACCGGCCCCACGTCGCTGTAATCCCGGTCGGCCAGGGGAGAGAAATCGTCAAACCCGGTGGGCATCTCCACGGCCCCGCCGTCCAGGGAGATGAGGGTCACGTCCACGGTATTGCCCCGGCTGTGGGAGGAAAAGCCCGTTTCCGGGTTGGCCACATAGGTGGGGTCCGGGCAGACCTCCCAAAGCTTGAACTTGGCGGCGGCGGGACGGAAGGCGTCCCAGATGAGAAGGCCCAGGCCCTGCTCCGCCAGCGCCGCCTGGACGGCGGCGAGCTTCTGCGCCGTCCCGTACCGGAGATAGGCGTCGGTGAAGTCGTAGATGACCTGCCCGGTGAAGTTGTCCGTCCCGGCGTAGGCCAGGTCCACCTGGATGGTGGGGATGTAGTCGGTCACCTTCACGAAATCGCTGTCCTCCGGCTCCCGGGGATTCTCCGGAAGCGGAGCGGGGGTATCCTCCGGCGAGGGGGAGTTGCCCTGAGAGGCGGACGGCGTCTCCGGCGGAGGGATCGGCTCCTCCGATTCCACGGCGCAGCCGCAACTAAGGAGCAGGAACAGGGCAAGCAGGAGAGAACCCATGCGCTTCATGGCAGTTCCCTCAGAAAACCAGCTGCACCAGCAGCATGTAGACAACGGTGCTGCCGCCGATGCTCAGCAGCGTGTTGCGCTTCCAGACGTGGAGCAGCACCGCCAGGAGCACCCCCGCGGCCTCCGGAATCCCGTAGGGCGGGGAGAGGGGCGTTATGTTCCGCAGGCAGTAGACCA
>CALXDE010000068.1 GCA_944386965.1 uncultured Oscillospiraceae bacterium | reverse complement strand
CAAAACCATGAACAGCCCCAGGCCGAAAAATGCAGTCTCCAGCCGGGTGGACGTGAAGAAGCTGGCCACCATGGCCATGCTGGTGGCCCTGGCCTATGTGGTCACCGTGGTGACCCGCTTCCCCCTGATGGCGGCCGCCTCGTACCTCAAATACGACCCCAAGGACGTGGTGTTGCTCATCGGTGCCTACCTCTTCGGCCCTCTAGCCGGGGCTGCCATGAGCGTAGCCACCTGCTTCATCGAGATGATCACCGTCAGCGAGGCTGGGATCTACGGCTTTATTATGAACGTGGTGGCCAGCTGTGCCTTTATCCTTCCCTCGGCGTTCCTTTACCACCGCCGGCGCACCATGGGCGGCGCCATCGCGGGTCTTGCCCTGGGCGTTGTGGCTATGGCGGCCACCATGGTGCTGTGGAACTACATCATCACCCCCATCTACGAGGGCCTGCCCCGGGGACAGGTGGCGGGGATGCTGGCCACCGTGTTCCTGCCCTTTAATGTGATCAAGGCCGTTTTGAACGCCGCGCTGACCCTGGTGCTCTACCAGCCGGTGAGCAACGCCCTGCGTCGTTCCCACCTGCTGCCGCCCCTGCCCGACGGGGCCCTCCGCCGCAGCTACAACCTGGGTGCGCTGTTCCTGGGTCTGTTCCTGCTGGCCACCGGCGTGCTGGTGGTTCTGGTCCTGACTGGCACCATTTGACCGCGCCTTTGCCGCCCGCCCTTTCCAAAAAGGGCGGGCGCTTTTTTCCTATTTTGACGAACCCCTTTTCCACACCAGATATTGACAAGGCAAAATATAATGCTACAATATGTGGTGTACGAATTTCAACGGAGAAGGAGCACAAGAGAAACCATGGCCATTACAAAAAACGCGCAGGCGGTGCTGGAAAAGCGCTACCTCATCAAGGATGAAAAAGGAACCCCCACCGAGACGGTGGACCAGCTGTTCCACCGGGTAGCCGGTTCCATCGCCGCTGCGGACAAGGTATTCGATCCCCAGGCCGACGTGGCCGCCACGGAGGCTGCTTTCTATCATATGCTGACGGCGCTGGACTTTCTGCCCAACTCCCCCACTCTGATGAATGCCGGGCGGCCCCTGGGGCAGCTCTCGGCCTGCTTCGTGCTGCCGGTGGGGGACTCGATGGAGGAGATCTTCGACGCCATCAAAAACGCCGCCCTCATCCACAAGAGCGGCGGCGGCACCGGCTTCTCCTTCTCCCGTCTGCGGCCCAAGGGGAGCACCGTCAACTCCACAGGGGGCGTGGCCAGCGGCCCGGTGTCCTTTATGAAGGTCTTCAACGCCGCCACCGAGGCGGTCAAGCAGGGGGGCACCCGCCGGGGGGCCAACATGGGCATCCTCCGGGTGGACCATCCGGACATCATGGAGTTCATCACCTGCAAGAACAACACCCACGAGATCACCAATTTCAACATCTCCGTTGGGCTGACGGAGGCATTCATGCAGGCCGTGGAACACGATCAGGCGTATAACCTGGTGGACCCGGCCACAGGGCGTGTCGCCGGCCGCCTGCAGGCGCGGGAGGTCTTTGACACCATCGTCACCTCCGCCTGGCAGACCGGAGAGCCGGGTATCCTCTTCCTGGACCGCCTGAACCGGGACAACGTGGTCCCCGGCTGCGGAGAGATCGAGTCCACCAACCCCTGCGGCGAGCAGCCGCTCCTGCCCTACGAGGCCTGCAATCTGGGGTCGATCAATCTGGTCAACCACCTGAGGCAGGACGAGGACGGCGCCTGGACGGTGGACTGGGAGAAGCTGGCCGCCACTGTAACCACCGCCGTCCACTTCCTGGACAATGTCATTGAGGTCAACCAGTACCCCCTGCCGGAGATCGACCACATGACCCGGTCCACCCGAAAGATCGGCCTGGGGGTCATGGGGTTCGCGGACATGCTGCTCTACCTGGGCGTCCCCTACAACAGCCAGGAGGGCGTGGACCTGGGGCGGCGCATCATGGCCTTCATCAACACCGAGGGGCACCACGCCAGCGAGGTTCTGGCGGAGCAGCGGGGCGCCTTCCCCCTGTTTTCCGAGAGCACCTTCCCCCAGGACCGGCCCATCCGCAACGCCACTGTCACCACCATTGCTCCCACCGGTACCCTCTCCATCATTGCCGGGGTGTCCAGCGGTGTGGAGCCAGTGTTTGCCTACGCCTATATCCGTAACGTCATGGATGGCACCCATCTCATTGAGACGAATCAGATTCTCAAGGACAAGCTGGTGGAGGCCGGCCTCTACTCCGAGGAGCTGATGCGCCAGATCGTGGAGCAGGGGTCCCTGGCCCACGTGGAGGGGATTCCAGAGGAGATCAAGCGGGTGTTCGTCTGCGCCCACGATGTCTCCCCCATCTGGCACGTGAAGATGCAGGCGGCCTTCCAGGAGCACACGGACAACGCCGTCAGCAAGACGGTGAACTTCCCCAAGTCCGCCGCCAAGGAGGATGTGGCCGAGGTCTATCGCCTGGCCTACACCCTGGGGTGCAAGGGCACCACCATCTATCGGGACGGCAGCCGGGATGAGCAGGTGCTGAACATCGGACAGGTCAACGACGGCAAACCTCAGGCCCCCGCGGCCCCCAAGGAGGGCCACATCGAGGGGGACTACGGTCACCTGCTGCCCCGTCCCCGGCCCACGGTGACCACCGGCGTCACGGAGAAGGTCAAGATCGGCTGCGGCAACCTGTATATCACCGTCAACTACGATGAGCACGGCATCTGCGAGGTGTTCACCAACACCGGCCGGGCCGGCGGCTGTCCCAGCCAGAGCGAGGCTACGGCCCGTCTGGTGAGCGTGGCCATCCGCAGCGGCATGGACCCCAAGGAGATCATCCAGCAGATGAAGGGGATTCGCTGCCCCTCCTGTCTGCGCCAGCCCGGCGTACCGGTTTCCTCCTGTCCGGACGCCATCGCCAAGGCCCTGGAGAAGGTGATCCGGGTCACCCAGAATGGAAACAGCGGCAAGCCGCCCATCTCCGCGGCCCTGGAGCAGGTGAAGCAGAATATGTCCCCGGCAGAGGCCAAGCTGGCCAAGTTCTGCCCCGAGTGCGGCAGCAAGCTGGAGCACGAGGGCGGATGCGTCACCTGCCGCAACTGCGGATACTCCAAGTGCGGATAAATCCCTCATGGCGAAGCGGTAAAACCGCTTCGCCATGAATTTTGCGGCCTCCTGCGCGCACGGCTTGCCCGGAAAACCAGGCAGGCCGCACACCGGGAGGCCGAGCGGTGTGGCGCCGGGCCATATCTGTCCCAGAACCCCACGGTATATGCATATAAACGGGGAGGGGCTTGCGGCCCCTCCCCGTTTATGGTATGGTATAGGGAGATTCTGGCGCAAAGGAGCACATCTATGGCAGGGAAACAGCGCATTCCACTCATTGACGTCCTCCGGGGCCTGGCGGTACTGCTGATGGTAATCCACCACTTTCTCTACGACCTGGTGGCTTTCTGCGGCGCGCCGGGGTGGCTGTTCAGCAACCCGGTGTTCGACTTTCTGCATTTCGTCTTTGCCGGGCTCTTTATCCTCCTCTCCGGGGTCAGCTCCAACTTCTCCCGGAGCAATGTGAAGCGGGGGCTGAAGGCCCTGACCTGCGCCCTGGTGATCACGGCGGTGACCGTGGTGATGGACATGCCCATCCTCTTCGGGGTGCTGCACCTGCTGGGCACCTGCATGGTGCTCTATGGCCTCACAAGACCCCTGTGGGAGAAGCTGCCCTTCTGGGTGGTGCCGGCGGTATCCCTCCTGGGGCTGGTCCTCACCGGAGACATGGTGGGCGGCGTTTCCAGTGAAAGCCGCTGGCTGTGGATGCTGGGCTGGACCTACGAGGGGTTTGTCTCCACGGACTACTTTCCCCTGCTGCCCTGGGTGTTCGTGTTTTTGCTGGGCACCTGGGCGGGAAAATATATCAAGGCCGGGCGGATGCCCGCTTGGTTCTACCAGACGGACTGCCCGCCCCTGGCGGCGGTGGGCCGCCACAGTCTGGTGATCTACGTCCTCCATCAGCCGGTGCTCTACGGCCTCACCATGGCCGGGCTCTGGCTCTTTGGACGGTAACAAAGGAGAAGCAGCGATGGAAGTCAAGGTAAAGAAATTAAACAGCGCCGCCGTCCTGCCCCGCCGGGGCAGCGCCCAGGCGGCGGGCTATGACCTGTTCGCCTGCCTCCCGGAGGGAGAGGTGGTCCTCCAACCCGGAGAGACACGGCGCATCCCCCTGGGACTGGCCATGGCCCTGCCGGAGGGATATTTCGGCGCGGTGTTCGCCCGCAGCGGCCTGGCCACCCGGCAGGGGCTGCGCCCAGCCAACTGCGTGGGGGTGGTGGACAGCGACTACCGGGGGGAGAACATGGTGCCCCTCCACAACGACAGCCGTGAGCCCCAGACCATCCGCCACGGCGACCGGGTGGCCCAGATGGTGGTGCTGCCCTATCTGGCGGTGGACTTCACCGAGGCGGAGGAACTGGATGAGACGGAACGGGGCGAGGGGGGCTTCGGCAGTACAGGGAGATGATGCTCCGTGCCCGGTGCCTCCCGGCCGGCATAGCCGTCCGGGCCTCCGCGGGAAATATGCCGCCGGCATATTTCCAAACCGCTGCGGGGCTTCGGCAGTACAGGGAGATGATGCTCCGCGCCCGGTGCCTCCCGGCCGGCGTGACCGCAGAAGCGCGCAGCCGATTTCCATTACAAGGAGGTGCTTCCGATGCAGCAAAAGAAGCCCGCATCCCTTCTCAATGTCCTGCTCAACGCCGCTGCCGCCCTGGTGTGGACGGCCAACTGCGTGGTGCTGATGGTCTACAACAACCCGGCGGAGTTTCTGCTGGGACTGGACATCCTCTGCGCGGTGATCTGGTGGGCGGCTTTCGCCGCGGCCCTGATCCGCTGGCGCAGAGGGCGGAGGGAGCGGGAAACGGATGAAGCCTGATCCCCCTCTGGGACAAAACAAACCGCCGCTGACGGAAAAATCCGTCGGCGGCGGTTCTCTGTTGTATGCGTTACATCTTCTCCGGGGCCGTGACGCCCAGGAGGTCCATGCCGTTTTTCAGCACCGTGCGGGTGCTCGCCGCCAGCTTCAGCCGGGCCGCAAGCAGATGGGACTCCTCCCCCTTGATGCGGCAGTCGGTGTAGAACTT
>CALXDE010000067.1 GCA_944386965.1 uncultured Oscillospiraceae bacterium | reverse complement strand
AAGTACTTCTCCATGTTCTCCTCGGTCGTCTCGGCCACAGCCTCCATCAGCTGGCCGTAGAGCTCCTCCACCACGGAGAGCTTGTTCTCAGGAATGGGGATCTCCACCCGCTTGGGCTTCTTGTCATTGCTGATGGTATAGGCCTTTTTGTTGAGCACGTCGATGATGCCCACGGTGCGCTTGTTCTCGTCCCAGATGGGGGCCACCACCGGCGCCAGGGAGCTGCCGAACTTGCCCCGCAGAGCCTCCAGCGTGGTGGAGAAGTTGGCGTTTTCCTCGTCCTCCTTGGAGATGTAGATCATGCAGGGCTTCTTCTGCTCCTTGAGATATTTCCAGCAGCGCTCGGCGCCCACGCTCAGCCCGTCCTTGGAGGCGCACACCATCACGCCCACCTCGGCGGCCCGGACGCCGGACTGCATCTCGCCCACAAAGTCAAAGTTGCCCGGGGTGTCCAGCACATTGATCTTCACGCCCTGATACTGGACAGGCGCGATCGACATAGAAATGGAGATCTGACGCTTGATCTCCTCCGGGTCATAATCGCAAACGGTGTTTCCGTCCGCCGGCTTCCCCAGGCGGTCGGTAACGCCGGTGATATACAGCATGCTCTCCACCAGGGAGGTCTTGCCACTTCCGCCGTGGCCCAACAGGCAAATGTTGCGAATGTCCATAACTGTGTTGTCTCCTTCCGTTTCCCGCTTGCCGCGGATTTTGCCTAACATGTTGATTATATACTATTTCTCCCGGATTCACAACCATAATTTTCGGCGGAATGACTATTTTTTCGCTTTTGGCGTTCTCAACAAAAAAACATCCGTGTTTCCCAGGAATCCCCGGGAAACACGGATGCTTTTCGGTCATTTTGACGAAATCGTCCTCGCTCTACGGACAATCTCTGCCCTTTTATATCCGGTCCGTGTTCCAGGCCAGCAGCAGCACCGGCACCATCCACAGCACCAGGAACACCAGCAGCTGCAAAGGGGTGAGCATGGCGGCCCGGCCCACAAACATGAGGTAGAAGGCCAGCAGCGTTCCCAGGATACAGGCCAGGAGGGTGATCAGGTTGGCCGCCGTCACCGCCCGGCACAGCCGCCGGCTCCCGGCCACCGCCTCCAGGAAGGGGGCCAGCCCCTCCCGATAGAGCAGCGCGTTGGGCCGCAGGGGCGCCCGGGGGCGTCCGTCGGTCAAAGTCAGCCGTTCCTCCAGATCCAGCAGCCTTCCGCCGCCGTCGCTGCCGAAGTATTCCCGCAGGAACCTGGGCTGCAGATTGGGGTCCCGGGTGGCCAGCAGCGGCGTCAACCCGTTGCGCCGCATGGACTCCAGCGCCCAGGCCACACTGTCCGCCGGCTCATAGACCACGCCGAAGATGGCCACCAGCTCCCCGTCGACAGCCAGGAACAGCCCGTCCCTCCACTCCAGGCTCTTGGGCAGGCGGACAGACATCTTCCGAATCAGATTGGCGATTCCCAGGATCACCGTCTCCCCCCGGATGACGGCGGACACGCCTCCCTCCTGGTGGACATGGAACTCCTCCATGCGCTGCTGGGTGGCGCCCTCCGCCTGCATGAACGCCTCGAAGAGCCCCGGCCAGGTGCCGCCGTAGACCCGGGCAAGGCTCCCGGCGTAAGCCGCCACCTTCCGCCGGTCCTCGGCGATAATCTTCATTCCGGCCATTTTCATGGTTCCGGCGGGAAACAGATCCTCATCCACCACCACCAGCTCCCGGCTGTAGCCCAGCTGCCGCGCCCCGTAGTATCCCGCCACGGCGCATCCGGATTTTCCCAGGCGCCTGGCCAGCCGGAAGTAGGGCAGGCTGTAGGTAAACGGCAGGGACAGGGCCGTGCCCGCCGTCAGAATGGCGGACCAGCACCACAGGAAGTTGGCCTTGTGCCCCTGGCCAAAGGAGGCCAGAACGCCGAACACCGCCGATCCGATCAGGATCACCGGCAGCAGCAGGCTCTGCCAGCCTGTGGCCTCGTCCTCCCGGATGGTCCGGTTATAAAACCCCCGGGCGCTGCCCGGACGCTTTGCCGCGCCGCTCTCCGTCAAATCCGCCACATAAGCCGGCCGGCCCAGGGCCACCAGACGGAACCCCTCCTTGAGGGCTCCCGCGTGCCAGTACTCTCCCCACAGATCCAGCGCCAGCGCCGCCATGGAGATCCCGCCCAGGGACGCTGCCGCCAGGCGATTGGCAAGCAGGGGAGCGGTGGCAGTATCCAGCAGCGTCACCAGATTGCCCAGAGCCACCGCCAGATGACAGGTGACTCTGCCCCGGGTCAGATGGGAGAGGGCCAGGGAAAAGACGCTCCAGCCCACAGCGCAGGCGGCGATCTGCAGCAGCGCGTGCGCCGCGGCGGACACCAGCGGGATCTGACTGTAGTAAGGGATCTCCACCCCAAAGGCTTCCAGGACCACCGGCACCCAGGACACCACCGTCAGCGCCGACGTGATGACCGCCGCTTTCCGCAGGCGGCGGGACCGCCGCTTCTGCCGCACGGCGGCCTCCGCCAGGGAGGGCTCCTCCGCCGAGAAGTCCACGGTGTCCGCGGCCCTGTCGCTGTTGGACCGGTGGAGCTTCTCCTGCTGGCGCTGATTCTTCTGGCGCTGTCTCTCATAGCGCCGCTCCTCGTCCGCCCGCTCCGCCAGCACGGAGTCCACAGTAGAGGCCACAACCTCCTCCACCGCCACCGGAGCGCCGGCTTTGGATTTTGAACGCCGCGCCTCCTCCCTGGGCGGCACGCGCTCCAGCTCCCGGTATGGGGTCGGCGGAACCATCTCCGCCGCTTCCTCATCCGTCTGCTCCGGGGGGACCTCCGGCATCTCCTCCCGTTCTTCCGCCGTTTCGGCCTCCTCCGGCGGCTCCGGACTGTCCGGGGCAGCCAGCTCCAGTGAAATCCCGTCTTCCGGACAGGGCTCCGCCGGTTCTTCCTCCTCAGCGCCCCGGGATAAGGGCTCCCCCAGCACATCCTCGGCGGAGAGGACGGCAAACTCCGAGAGCATCTCGTCGATCTCATCCAGTCCGCTTCGCCGCTTCGTCTCTTTCATATGGTCCATGGGTTCTCCTTGCTTCTCAAAGGGTATGGCGCCGCCTCACGCCCGGGGCGCCGCCAGGCGCTGGCGCACCGCCTCGTACAGGAGCACCGCCGCGGCGGCGGAGGCGTTCAGGGAGGAAATCCGGCCCTTCATGGGGATGCTGACCAGAAAGTCGCAGCTCTCCCGGGCCAGGCGGCTCATGCCGTCCCCCTCGCTGCCGATGACGATGGCCGCCGGTCCCCTCAGATCCGCCTCGTACAGGGAGGTCGTCCCCTCGGCGGCGGTGCCGAAGATCCACACGCCCGCCTTCTGCAACTCCTTGAGCAGGGCGGGGATGTTGGGCACCCGGGCCACCGGCAGATAGCTCACCGCACCGGCGCTGGTCTTGGCCACCACGGCGGTGAGCCCGGCGCTGCGGCGCTTGGGGATGACGACCCCGTGGGCCCCGGCGCACTCGGCGGTGCGGATGATGGCCCCCAGGTTGTGGGGATCGGAGATCTCATCGCACACCACCAGAAGCGGGGCCTCTCCCCGCTCCCGGGCAGCGGCCAGGATCTCCTCCACCGTGGCGTACTCCCGGACCGCCGCCACGGCGATGACCCCCTGGTGGCTGTGGGTGAGGCTCATGGCGTCCAGCTTCCGCCGGTCCGCCTCCACCACCACCGCGCCGCTCTTCCTGGCCTGGGCGGCAATACGGCCCAGGGTCCGGTCCGTCTCCCCCTTGGCCAGATAGAGCTTGTCAATGGGTGTTCCGGCCCGCAGCGCCTCCAGTACGGCGTTGCGCCCCTCAATGACGCCGTCGCTCTCCGTCTGGAGGTCCTTCTCCCGCTCTCTCATCACAGCTTCCTCCGTCTCCCAACTCACGCCAGCGCGAACGCCCGGCGGTACACCTCCGCCAGATCCTCCCGCCGCAGGGCAGTGGGACAGTTGGCGATGTTCCCGGCCTGGATGGCGATGGAGGAAAACTTCTCCACCTCCGCCGGCGCAATCGTCTCCCGCTGTCCCAGCAGGCTGTCCAGCCAGGCCCGGAGGGCCTCGGGATGATCCATTCCCATCAGGTCCAGCACCTGGCTGGTCTTTTCATATCCACGCTCCAGCAGCAGCCGCAGGTAGTCGGCCAGCAGCAGCCCGTTGGCCCGGCCGTGGTCCGTCTCCCAGAAATAGGTCAGGGAATATCCCATGGAGTGGACGGCGGTGGTGCCGGTCTGGGCGATCACCGCCCCGCCCAGCATGGACGCGTACAGCAGCTCGTCCCGCTGCTCCGCCGTCAGCGTGTCGTGGAGCAGGCCGTCGTAATTTCTCACGATCCGGGTGATGGCGTCCGCCGCCAGCAGGTCCGTGGTGGGATTGGCCTTCACCGAAAGCATGCCCTCCACCGCGTGGGACAGGGCGTCCACCGCTGTGTTCACTGTGGTCCGGTGCCCCAGGCCCAGCATGTACTTCCCATCCAGCAGGGCCAGCCGGGAGAACAGCATGGGGCCGGCGAGGCTGGTCTTGGTCTGGGCCGCGTCATTGGTCAAAATGGCGTACTGCGTCACCTCACTGCCGGTGCCGGCGGTGGTGGGAATGTGGACCATGGGCAGCACATCGCCCCCAAAGCCGCCCTTGAACAGGTCCTCCGCCGCGATTTCCTGCCGGGCCAGGAGAGCGATGGCCTTGGCCGCGTCCATGGGGGACCCGCCGCCGATGGCGATGAGGAAATCCACGCCCTCCCGCTTTGCCAGTTCCGCGCCGGCATAGACGCAGTCCACCGTGGGATTGCTCATCACCTGGTCAAACACCACCCAGGTCTGCCCGTTCTTCTCCAGGGCCGCGGTCACATCCGCCTGCGCCCCGCACTTCACCGCGCTGGAGCGCCCGGTGACCAGCATGGCCCGCCGGCCCATGCCCGCCAGCAGCGCGCCGCTCTTCTCCACGATGTCCCGGCCCATCCGCACCTGAACCGGCATATAAAAATTCGTGTCCATTCTTTTCCCTCCGTCTTCCGCCCGGGGCGGATTTTGTCCATTCAGTATAGCACAAACACCAAATGATAGGAAGAGCATTCATAGAAATTTCACAGAAAATCCACATCCTGTTCTTGTGAGAAGTGGCAATTTGTGTTACCATACACAATGAGGGTAGCATACTATCTTCAGAAAAGGGAGAAGAACACAGAATGGACAACAAGCCGAGCAACCCGAATTCCAACAAGAACGGGAATAACAATAATCAAAACAATCCCAACAACCGGCGCAACAGTCTGCTGCCGCTGATTGCCATTACCCTGGCGCTGACCGTCGGCATCCAGTATCTGAGCCTCTATCTGGGCCGCGCCAGCACCCAGGCCTCCACCCACGAGATCCTCTATACCGATTTCAAAGACCTGGTGGAGGATGATCACGTGGAGATGGTCACCTTTGAGGACGGACTCATCAATATCTATCCCAAGGACGGCTATGTGTATACCGACGAAACCGGGATCACCTATGCGGACAACTATACCCTCTTCACCGTAGACGTGGGGGACCCGGGGGTCTACGACCTTCTCGATACGCACGACGTGGACTACACCGAGCCCTATGTGCCTCAGATGTCCCCCATCATGGAGCTGATGATCGGCTATATCCTGCCGGTGCTGATCATGGTGCTGGCCTTCAGCCTGCTCTTCCGCTTTATGGCGAAAAAGGGCGGGGGCTTCGGCGGCATCGGCAGCGTGGGCAAATCCAACGCCAAGGTCTACATGGAGAAGCAGACCGGCGTCACCTTCGCCGACGTGGCCGGCCAGGACGAGGCCAAGGAGAGTCTGGAGGAGATCATCGACTTTCTCCACAACCCCGCCCGCTACACCGCCATCGGCGCCAAGCTCCCCAAGGGCGCGCTGCTGGTGGGCTCTCCGGGCAC
>CALXDE010000066.1 GCA_944386965.1 uncultured Oscillospiraceae bacterium | reverse complement strand
GGTCAGGCGGCCGTCGATGCCGATGCGCTCGCACAGGCCCTTGGCAAAGACCTCGCCGCCCTCGGACTCCATAAACTGGTACTTGAGAGAGGAACTGCCGGCGTTGATAACCAGAATCTTCATGGGTACAAATTCTCCTTGTCCTAAAATTGTTATTGTTTTGTCATTTTTGTTTCTGCTCTGTCTCTTGCATTTTGCGCGGTGAGCAGGTAGAATACATGCAGAACTATTGTAATGCGTAGAAGAGGAAAAAGCAAGTTTTTGTTGGCTTCTTCCGGAAGAAAATCTGAAAATCTCTCTCCGCCGGGCTGGACATTCCCGGACCGGCCGCTGTGGGCGGGGCGCCCGCGGCGGGGAGAAGAACGGATGACGCGGACGATTTCCCCGGAAGATGCGGCCTTTTTGGAACGGTTTTCCTGCTTTTTGGGAAGAAGGAGGGCGCTTTGCCGGTCATTGGGATCATCGCGGAGTACAACCCCTTTCACCTGGGCCATGCCTGGCAGATGGATCAGGCCCGCCGCCTTCTGGGGGCGGACAGCCCGGTGGTGGCGGTGATGAGCGGGAACTTTGTGCAGCGGGGGGAGGCGGCCCTTCTCCACAAGCACGCCCGGGCGGAGGCGGCTGTCCGCTGCGGGGCGGATCTGGTGCTGGAGCTGCCCACGGCCTGGGCCGCCGCCACGGCGGAGGTGTTTGCCCGGGGCGGCGTGTCCCTGCTGGCGGCGACAGGGGTGGTGACCCACCTGTGCTTTGGCAGCGAAAGCGGCGACCTTCCGGCGCTGGAGCGGACGGCGGCGTGCATGGAAAGCCGGACTTACCGGGAGGCGCTGACCGGCCGCTTGAAGCAGGGAACCACTTTTGCTGCGGCCCGTCAGGCTGCGGCGGAGGAATTGGCAGGCGCGTCGGCCCGGTGCCTGGCGTCCCCCAATGACGCGCTGGCGGTGGAGTATCTGCGCGCCCTTCGCGCCCAGGGGGCGGGCCTGACGCCGGTGGCCATCCGCCGGGTGGGCGCTGCCCACGACAGCGGAGAGGAGAGCCCCATCGCCTCTGCCTCCGCCATCCGCGGGCGCGTCCTGGCGGGGACGGCCTGGGAGCGCCTGGTGCCCAGGGAAAGCGCCGCCGTCCTCCGGCGGGAGATGGATGCCGGGCGGGCCCCGGTGTCCATGGCTGCCTGTGAGCGCCTGATCCTCTCCCGGCTGCGGACCATGGGGGAGGAGGACTTCCGTCCCTATGACGGGGGGAACGAGGGGCTTTACCATCGGTTTTACGATGCCGTCCGCCGCTCCGCCTCCCTGGAGGAGCTGTTGGATCTAGCCAAAACCAAGCGGTACACCCGGGCCCGCCTGCGGCGCATGGCACTGGCGGCGTGGCTGGGCCTGGAGCGGCCGGAAGGGCCGCCGCCCTATCTGCGGGTGCTCTCGGCCAACAGCCGGGGGTGCCGGCTGCTCAGGGAGATGAAGACCCGCGCCGCCCTGCCGGTCCTCACGAAGCCGGGCCACATCCGGCTGCTGGAGGGGCCGGCGCGGCGGTGCTTTGCCGCGGAGAGCCGGTATACGGACCTGTACACCCTGGCTTGGCCAGCCGCGGGGCGGCCGGGCCGGGAGTATACCGCCGGCCCCGTGATCCTGCCCTGAGGAAAGCTGGTTTGGAACAGGGCAGAGAGAAGAAAGGAGCGAACAACCATGAAAAAGATGCTGTGCCTGATGCTGAGCGCGGCGATGTGCCTGGCGCTGGCGGCCTGCGCCGTTGTGAATGTCCCGCAGGAGGATCTCCAGCCCCCCGAGGATGAGGAGGAGCCGGCCGGCCCGGCCTACTGGTTTGAGACGGAGGAGACGTCGGACAAGTACACCGATGACGAGGGGAACCTGCTGGCGGCCTACGACTACCAGGTGATGGTCATGCGGACCGGGGAACAGGCGGACGAGGCGCTGCTGGAGATGGCGGAGCGGTTCAACACCGGGATGCGGGAGGTGTTGGACAGCCAGCTGGAGATCGGGGAGGAGCTGGGCCAGTGGGCCTCCTTTGACGAGCGCCTCTCGGCGAGCCTGGGGGACGGCGGCTATTATTACACCGACGAGCTGACGGTGGAAGGGGTCCAGACCGGCAGCATCTATTCCGTCTGCTTCTTCAATTACAACTATATGGGCGGCGTCCATCCAAGCCAGACCTATTTCAGCCGAACCTTCGACCTGAGCCGGGGGGAGTACATCGATCCGCTGGAGGTGGCCGATGATCCGGAGCTGTTCCGGGCCACTGTGACGGACCTGCTGCTGGACCACATCCAGCATCTGGACCCGGAGGTGCTCAGCGGCTATTTCGAGGGGTATGAGAGCACCGTTGCCCAGTGGAACACCCGCAGCGTCTGCTTCGGGGCGGAGGGATTGACGGTCACCTTCCCCCAGTACGATCTGGGGCCCTATGCCATGGGAACCCAGATTTTTGACATCCGCTATGAGGAGTTTGCCGACGCTCTGGGCCAGGGGGGCCAGGTCAAGCTGGGCCTGGCGGAGCCCCAGGCATCCGCGGAGGAGGGGACCGCGGCGGTATAACAGGACGGGAGCGGCAGGGAGAGGTTGAGGACCTCTCCCTGTTTTTTTTTGAAAAAATGGGCGGAAGGGATTGACAAAGGAGTTAGCCTATGCTAATATATGCGCGAGTTAGAAAACGCTAACCCAATATCGCGGGACAGCGCCCGCCGGTGATTTGGAGGAAGTATGATGCCGTTGACATTGGCACAGGCAGGAGAGCATAAATATATCAAGCACATTGGGGGGCGCGCGGAAACCCGGCAGTTTTTGGAGAAGCTGGGCTTTGTGGCCGGGGAGATGGTGACGGTGGTCAGCGAGATCAGCGGAAACGTCATTGTCCAGGTCAAGGACTCCCGGGTGGCCATCAGCAAGGAGATGGCCTGCAAGATCATGGTGTGACGCCTGGGGAGGCGTGACAACAGGTTCGTATACCCCAGCGGGGCAGACTCCGCTGAGAGATAAAAAAACGCTCCGCCCCAAGGCTGCGGGGCGGCAAGTGGAAGGAAGGAGAAGTACATGAAAACCCTGAGAGAAGCGAAGATCGGGGAGACGGTGGTGGTCACCAAGCTCCGGGGCGAGGGCGCCGTGCGCCGGCGGATCATGGATATGGGCATCACCAATGGCGTGGAGATCTTTGTGCGGAAGGTGGCGCCCCTGGGCGACCCCATTGAGGTGAACCTGAGAGGCTATGAGCTGAGCCTGCGCAAGGCGGACGCGGAGATGATCGAAGTCTCCTGAAGAGGGGATTTCGCCCCCCCTTTAGAATCCCCTCACAACCGCGGGGCGGATGTGCCGCCGCGGCGGACAGAGGCGCTTTGCCGGGAGGAAATTCCGGCAAAACGGCAGGCACATGTCCTGCCGAAAAGGATCGGACGCCGGCGCGTCGATTTTTTTGGAGATAGAGTTAGAGGAAACTAACAACAAGAGAAACTTTGTGGAAGGAAGGGAATCCATCATGCCGATTACCATTGCGTTGGCGGGCAACCCCAACTGCGGCAAGACAACACTCTTTAACGCCCTGACCGGTTCAGCTCAGTTTGTGGGCAACTGGCCCGGCGTGACGGTGGAGAAGAAGGAGGGACGCCTGAAGGGGCACAAGGACGTGTCTATCATGGACCTGCCCGGCATCTACTCCCTGTCCCCCTATACCCTGGAGGAAGTGGTGGCCCGGAACTACCTGGTGAATGAGCGGCCGGATGTGATTTTGAACATCGTGGACGGCACCAACCTGGAGCGCAACCTCTACCTCACCACCCAGCTCACCGAGCTGGGCATCCCCGTGGTGGTGGCCATCAACATGATGGACGTGGTGAACAAGAGCGGGGACAAAATCAACACCGCGCAGCTAAGCAAGGAGCTGGGGTGCGAGGTCTGCGAGATCTCCGCTCTGAAGGGCAGCGGCGTCATGGACGCGGCGGAGCGGTGCATCGCTGTGGCAGACAGCGGGGAAAAGACCATCCCCATGCACACCTTCTCCGGTTCGGTGGAGCACGCCCTGGCCCACATCGAGGAGCGCCTGCTCCACA
>CALXDE010000065.1 GCA_944386965.1 uncultured Oscillospiraceae bacterium | reverse complement strand
GCAGCCCCGAATCCGGGACCCCTGCCACATAGTCCACCTTGGGCAGCTGGCCCCGGGTGATCTCGTCCCGGGCCATGATCTCCCCGTTGTTGTAGCGCATGACCTCCACGTTGACCCCCTCGTAGTTAGAGTTGGGGTAGCCGTAGTAGGTCCAGAGGAAGGCGCAGATGCGCATCTCCTCCCCTGCCGGCGAGAGGGTGCGCCACCCCTCGGCGTTCACCTCCACGATCTCCCGGGGTCCCAGCTCATAGGCGTCGTGGTACCCCAGCTTCTGATAGGCGAAGGACTCAAAGGAGACGCAGCACCCCTCCTCGTTGCGGCCGATGAGCACCGGCAGCCGTCCCAGCTTGTCCCGGGCGGCAATGATGCGTCCCTCCTGCAGAACCAGGATGGTGGCCGAACCGTCGATCAGGTCCTGGGCGTGGAGAATGCCCTCCACCAGGGTATCCTTCTGGTTGATGAGGGCCGCCGTCAGCTCCGTGGCGTTCACCTTTCCGGAGCTCATGGCCATGAACTGGTGGCCGTGGTCGGAGAAGTACTTCTCCACCAGAGCCTCGGCATTGTTGATGATCCCCACGGTGGTGATGGCATAGAGCCCCAGGTGGGAGCGGACCAGCAGGGGCTGGGGATCGGTGTCGCTGATGCAGCCGATGCCGGCGCTGCCCTGGAACTGCTCCAGGTCCCGCTCGAATTTGGTCCGGAACGGTGTGTTCTCAATATTGTGAATCTGCCGCTGGTACCCCCGGTCCCGGTCATAGATGATCATGCCGCCCCGGCGGGTGCCCAGGTGGGAGTGGTAATCCACCCCGAAGAAGATGTCCAGGACGCAATCCCGCTTGGAGATCGCTCCAAAAAAACCGCCCAATCTGTTTTCCTCCGATTACTCGCCAAAGACCCGGCGCATCATTTCCTCATAGGCCTCCTCCACGTTGCCCAGATCCCGGCGGAAGCGGTCCTTGTCCAGTTTCTCGTTGGTCTTGGCGTCCCAGAAGCGGCAGGTGTCGGGGCTGATCTCATCGGCCAGGACGATCTGCCCGTCGGCGGTCTTGCCGAACTCCAGCTTGAAGTCGATCAGGCGCACGCCGCACTGGGCAAAGAACGCCTTGAGGAGCTCGTTGACCTTCAGGGCCATGGACTTGATGGTGGCGATCTCCTCCTTGGTGGCCAGCTTCAGGGCCAGGGCGTGAGAGGTGTTGAGGAGGGGGTCGTGAAGGTCGTCGTTCTTATAGGAGAACTCCAGCACCGGCTCGTCAAAGGCGATGCCCTCCTCCACACCGTAGCGGCTGGCGAAGTGGCCGGCGGAGACGTTGCGCACGATGACCTCCAGGGGCACGATCTCCACCTTCTTCACCACTGTCTCCCGGTCGCTCAGCTCCTTGACAAAGTGGGTGGGGATGCCGGCGGCCTCCAGCTTCTGCATGAGGAAGTTGGTCATGCGGTTGTTGACGGCGCCCTTGCCCCGGATGGTGCCCTTCTTCTCCCCGTCAAAGGCGGTGGCATCGTCCTTATAGGAGACGATGACCAGGTTGGGATCGTCGGTGGCGTAGACCTTCTTGGCCTTGCCCTCGTACAGCTGAACAGTCTTTTCCATGGTGATGTTCCTCCCTATATCAATTCTTCTATTTTATCAGGTGAACGCGGAGACGCGCCCGCTCACTGCCGGAACTGCTCCATTACGGCGGCGTTGTCCGAGAGCACCTTGGCCTCGTCCGCGGCGCGCTTGGCGGCGAGCTTCTCCGCCAGGGCCGCATCCTCCACCGCCAAAATCTCAATGGCCAGCAGCGCGGCGTTGGCCGCCCCGTCGATGGCCACAGTGGCCACCGGGATGCCCGTGGGCATCTGCACCGTGGAGAGGAGAGCGTCCAGTCCGTCCAGGGTGCTGGATTTCACAGGAATGCCGATTACCGGCAGGGTGGTGTTGGCCGCAATGGCGCCCGCCAGATGGGCGGCCTTCCCCGCCGCGGCGAGGATCGCGCCAAATCCGTTCTCCCGGGCACTCTGGGCGAAGGCCTTAGCTTCCTCCGGGGTGCGGTGAGCCGAGTAGACGTGGACCTCGAAGGGCACGGAAAACTCCCTGAGCACCTCCGCGGCCTTGCCCACAATCCCCAGATCGCTGCTGCTGCCCATGATAACCGCAACTTTCTTCATAGCCGACTCCTTTCTTTTTGCAACGCATGCGCTCCTGCGCCGTTTTTCCGGTCTTCCCGCCCCCCTGTTTTCCGCAGCCGGGCAGGAAATAAAGGGCAGTCCCGTCCTCTGAAAGAACAGGGCTGCCCAGACGGTCGACAATCAATGCCGGCACTCCCGCTCCCATGTGGTGTTCTCCACAGATCCGTCAGTCGCGGAAGGCCTCTTCAATTTGAAAAGATACGATATTAAACTACCATTCGACAGAAAAAAACGCAATACACAATCTATATGAATCGGCAGGCGCTTCCTCCGGTTATCTCTGGGTAGAATCCATAAACTTGCGGAAATTTCCCGCGCCGCCTTGACTTCCCTCGCATTTTATGAGATATTTTTTGAAACAACATTCCGGTTTTCCGGGGCAAATCGCCGGGAATCGGGTCAAAAAAAGATTTTGTTTCCAGAAAATTTTTGAGAGGAGGCTGGCACCCTTGGCGCAGATGCAGCACAGCGGTGAAATGGTTTCCTGTGTCCGGGCGTCTGGTGTCAGTGTTTCCCCTTTGGATGCACCCCCGGCTGTGGCGGCGGTATTTCCGTCCCATGGCCGGGTTTTCTTTATGTCATGCGGAGAAAGGAGCGCGCGCGATGAGGAGCTATGACTGCAAGATCGTTCTGGAGGACGGCAGCGAGTACCCGGGCTACCGGTTCGGCTCGGTGGAGGACCGGGTGTGCGAGATCGTCTTCAATACGTCCATGGTGGGCTATCAGGAGATCGTGTCCGATCCCTCCTATACCGACCAGATGGTGGTGATGACCTACCCCCTGATCGGGAACTACGGCACGGCCGACGAGGATTTTGAAACCAAGACCCCCACCATCGGCGGTCTGATCGTTCGGGAGTACAACGACTCCCCCAGCAACTTCCGCTACACCAAGACCCTCTCAGAAATTCTGGAGGAAAACCACATCCCCGGCATCGAGGGGGTGGACACCCGAAAGCTCACCCGCAGCATCCGGGACCTGGGCAGCCGGAAAGTACTGATCTGCGGCATGGATACCAGCCACGAGGCGGCCATGTCCATCCTGGGGGAGACTGCTCTGCGCCACGACCAGGTTTCCCGGGTCAGCTGCCCCAAGCGGTGGTACGCCCGCACCAGCAATCACCACTTCAATGTGGTGGCGGTGGACTGCGGCATCAAGCTGAACATCGTCCGCAGCCTCAACGCCCGGCGCTGCAATGTGACGGTAGTGCCCTGGAACACGCCGGCGGAGGAGATCCTCTCCATGAATCCCGACGGGGTGTTCCTCTCCAACGGTCCCGGCGACCCGGAGGACGTGACGCCGGTGATCGAGCTGGTGAAGAAGCTCCGGGGAAAATTCCCCATCTTCGGCATCTGCCTGGGCCACCAGATGATCGCCCTGGCCTACGGCGGGCGGACCTATAAGCTGAAATTCGGCCACCGGGGCGGCAACCACCCGGTGAAGAATCTGCTGACGGGAAAAATCGAGATCACCAGTCAGAACCACAGCTACGCCGTGGACCGGGATTCCCTGGCGGGCACGGGCCTCACGGTGACACATCTGAATCTGCTGGATGACACGGTGGAGGGGATGGCCTGTCCCGCCGACCATGTGTTCAGCGTCCAGTACCATCCGGAGAGCGCCCCGGGTCCCCAGGACAGCGGCTACCTCTTCGACCAGTTTATCGCCATGATGCGGGAGGTGCGGGAAAATGCCTAAGCGGACGGATATTCACAAGATTCTGGTCATCGGCTCCGGTCCCATTGTCATCGGACAGGCCGCCGAGTTCGATTACGCCGGCACCCAGGCCTGCCTGGCGCTGAAGGAGGAGGGGTATGAGGTCCTGCTGGCCAACTCCAACCCCGCCACCATCATGACCGACACCTCCATCGCCGACAAGGTCTATATGGAGCCGCTGACCGTGGAGTACCTGGCCAAGATCTGCCGCTTCGAGCGGCCGGACGCCATCGTCCCCGGCATCGGCGGGCAGACGGGGCTGAACCTGGCTATGGAGCTCTACAGCCAGGGCATCCTGGAAGAGTGCGGCGTGGAGCTGCTGGGCACCCGCTATGAGAGCATCCGCCGGGCGGAGGACCGGGAGCAGTTCAAGGAGCTGTGCCTGTCCCTGGGGGAGCCGGTGGTGCCCTCCGCCATCATCCACAATGTGGACGAGGCCCTTGCCGCCGCTTCGGAGATCGGCTATCCGGTGATCCTGCGTCCGGCCTTCACCCTGGGCGGCACCGGCGGCGGCTTTGCCGGCAATGACCGGGAGCTGCGGCTGATGACCAAGCACGCCCTGGACCTCTCCCCGGTCCGCCAGGTGCTGATCGAGAAGAGCATCAAGGGCTACAAAGAGATCGAGTACGAGGTGATGCGGGACGCCAACGACACCGCCATCACCATCTGTAATATGGAGAACATCGACCCGGTGGGCATCCACACCGGCGACTCCATCGTGGTGGCCCCCAGCCAGACGCTGACCAACAAGGAGTATCACCTTCTGCGGGACAGCGCTCTGCGCCTGATCCGGGCCCTGGAGATCGAGGGCGGGTGCAATGTGCAGTTCGCCCTGGACCCCCAGAGCTTCCAGTACTATGTCATCGAGGTCAATCCCCGGGTGTCCCGGTCCTCGGCGCTGGCCAGCAAGGCCAGCGGCTACCCCATCGCCCGGGTGTCCGCCAAGATCGCCGTGGGCATGCACCTGGACGAGATCCCCATCGCCAACACCCCCGCCAGCTTCGAGCCCACCCTGGACTATGTGGTCACCAAGATGCCCCGCTTCCCCTTCGACAAGTTCACCGCCGCCAGCAACGCCCTGTCCACCCAGATGAAGGCCACCGGCGAGGTGATGGCCGTGGGCCGCAC
>CALXDE010000064.1 GCA_944386965.1 uncultured Oscillospiraceae bacterium | reverse complement strand
CCCCGGGCCTTGGCGGCCTGGAGCGCGTCAAAGAGCACCGCGCCGGGGTCAGCCCCCTCGTGCTGGCGGATCAGCTCGCAGCCAGCCCGATTTGCCCAGATCTCCAGCTGGTCGGCGGCGGCGGCCCGGAAGGTATCCGCGGCGCACAGCAGCACCCGCTTCCCCTCGCCCTTGAGCCGGGCTGCCAGCTTGCCGATGGAGGTGGTCTTGCCCACGCCGTTGACGCCGATGACCAGGATCACCGACGGCCGGGTGCTGAGTTCCAGGTCCTGGTGCTCCATGGTAAGCGCCTCCGCCAGGATCTCCCGCAGCGCCTCCTGAATGGCCTCCTGTCCGGAGAACTTCTCCCGCCGCATCCGCTCCCGCAGCTCCTCCACCGCCCGCATGGCCGTGGCAGCGCCCACATCCGCCAGAATCAGCTGCTCCTCCAGCTCCTCAAAGAAGGCCTCGTCATCCTCGGTGATGCCGCCGTTGAAAAGGTCGGCGATCCGGAGCTTCTTCAGCCGCTGCCAAAGGCTGGGTTTTTTCTTTTCCTCTGCCGGTGCGGACTCTCCGGCCGCGGCGTCCGCCGCCTCCGGGAGAGCCTCCGCGGGGGACTCTTCCCGGGGTGAGGCCGCCTCCTCCAGCTCGGTCTTTTCCGCTTCTTCCTCGAAAGATTCCGGAATTTCTGTTCCGGCAGGCTTCTCCGGCTGTTCAGCCTGTTTGCGCCATCTTTCCCAAAATGCCATGTACGTTCTCCTTCTTCTGTATATTGCCCGGCGGCCTCAGAGGCCCCCGCTTTACTCGATCTTCAGCTCCCTGGCCATCTCGTTCATGTTGATCATCAGCATCTTGCTGACGCCCTTCTCCTGCATAGCGGCGTCGCCGCAAAGTCCGCTGCCCTCCGTTTCCATCTGGCGATGAAAACTGCGCCCGCTCCCTTGCGTCTCCTTGTCCCACCGTGACCGCTCCGCTGGGTCACGGCGGGAACCCTGATGCGGCGTCACCATGCTACTCGATCTTCAGCTCCCTGGCCATCTCGTTCATGTTGATCATCAGCATCTTGCTGACGCCCTTCTCCTGCATAGTGACGCCGTAGAGGACATCCGACTCCTCCATGGTGCCCCGGCGGTGGGTGATGACAATGAACTGGGTCTTGTCGCTCAGCGTCCGCATGTACCGGGCAAAGCGCACCACATTCGCCTCATCCAGGGCCGCCTCGATCTCATCCATCACACAGAAGGGCGTGGGGTGGACCTTCAAAATGGCAAAGTACAGCGCAATGGCCACAAAGGCCTTCTCCCCGCCGGAGAGCAGCGTGATGGTTTTGAGGGTCTTGCCCGGAGGCTGGGCCTTGATCTCAATGCCGCAGTTGAGGATATCCTCCGGGTCCTCCAGCTCCAGGGTGGCCGTACCGCCGCCGAAGAGCTCCACAAAGGTGGTCTGGAACGTCTCGCTGATGAGGGCGAACTGCTGGGAAAAGATGCCCGTCATCTCCCGGGTGATCTCCTGGATAATGCCCGTCAGCTCTCCCTTGGCCCGCTCCACATCGTCCCGCTGGCCGGTGAGATAGGTGTACCGGGTGTTGACCCGCTCAAACTCGTCGATGGCGCCAATATTGACATTGCCAAGCGCGCCGATCTCCCGCTTCAGCTCTCCGATGCGGCGGGCGGCCTTGGGAACGCTCTCCAGCTCCACCCGCTGCTCCATGGCGGCGGAGTGGCTGAGCTCGTAGCGCTCCCACAGCTTGTCCAGAATCTGGCTCTCCTCCATGGCGCTGGTGGCCTTGCGCTGCTCCAGGCGGGAAACCTCCCGCTCGATGTTCAGAAGCGTCTCGTTGCGCTCCTTCAGCGCCCGGTCCGAGGCGGTGCGCTCCCGCTCCATGGACAGCTTCTCCTGTCCCAGCTCCTCCAGCCGCTTCCGGCCCTCCTGCGCCTCCAGCCGCAGCTGGGCCGTCTGTTCCGCGCGCCGCTGGAGCTCCGCCTGCATCTCCTCCCCGGCCCGGCGGTACTCCTCCAGCAGCGTCTCCCGGGAGGCGCGGTCCCCCATCAGCTCATCCCGGAGCTTTTCCAGATCCGCCGTAGACCGCTCCGCCGCGGCCGCCTCCGCGCTCAGCGCGGCCAAGTCCGACTTGTGGGTGGTGATATCCTCCCCCAGGGCGGCCGTGAGCTCCTGGAGCCCGGTCTGTCCAGCCAGGCGCTCCTCGGCCTGGCGGCGAAACGCCTCCGCGTCGGCCTCATGGGCGGCGATTTCCTGCTCCTTCCGCTCCACAGCGGTCCCCGCCTCTGCCAGGCGGCCGGCCAGGGACTCCCGCTCCCCCTGGAGCGCGGCGGCGCTGCCCTCCAGGGTTTCCAGCAGCACATCGTACTGCCCCTTCTCCCCCTGGCGCCGCAGCACCTCGTCCTGGGCGGCGCGCTGCTGCTCCTCGGCCACCTCCCGCGCGTAACGGGCGGCGGTGAGGGCCCGGCGGGCCTCCTCCTCCTCTTGGACGACCCCGGCCAGCGTCTGATCCAGGTCCGCCAGCTTTCCCCGCAGGGCGCCCAGCTCGTTGGCCCGGGAGAGGATGCCGGCGCTGCGGCTGACGCTGCCGCCGGTCATGGCGCCGCCCCGATTGATGATCTGTCCGTCCAGCGTGACGATGCGGAAGCGGTTCTGAAATTTCCGGGCCATGGCGATGCCGCAGTCCAGATCCTCCACCACCGCGGTCCGCCCCAGCAAATTCTGAAAAATCTGCCGGTAATTCTCATCAAACCGCACCAGGCGGGAAGCCAGGCCCACGAAGCCCGGCTCGCTCTCCAGACCCCGCTCCCGCAGCTCCTCCCCCCGGATGGCAGTCAGAGGCAGGAAGGTGGCCCGGCCGCCGTCCCGCTGCTTGAGGAACTGGATGGCGCTTTTGGCGTCCTCCTCCCGGTCCACCACCATGTTCTGCATACCCGCCCCCAGGGCGACCTCCAGAGCGACCGTATACCGGTCCTCTGTCCGCATCAGGCTGGCAATCGGTCCGTGGATTCCCCTCAGGGCCCGCTTCTCCGCCGCCTGCATCACCAGGCGCACGGCCTTGTTGAAGCCCTCATACTCCTTTTCCATCTCTGTCAGGAGCGCGATGCGGTCAGCCATAGCCTGCCGGTCCATGGTGAGCTTCATTTTCCGGTCCTGGGCCGCCTGGTGGCGCTTCTCCCGCCCCTCCAGCTTCAGCGTGTGGCCGGCGATGACATTGGCCGCCGCCGCGGCCTCCTCCTGCGCGTCCTCCAGCGCCCGCCGGCAGCGCTTGGCCTCCGCCCGCTTCTCCTCCAGCGTCTTTTGGGCGGCAGCCAGCTCCGCGCCGATCTCTCCGCGCCGCTGCTCCATCTGCGCAATGCCGGCGGCCAGCGCCGACCGCTCCGCTCTGGCGTCTGCCGCCGCAGCCACCGCCAGGGCCTCCTGCCCCCGCAGGCGCTGGGCCTCCTGAGCGGCGCTGCGGTTGCCCTCGGCGGCATCCTGGACCTGGCGCGTCAGCGCCGCCAGTTCCTCCTCCAGCCGCTCCCGGTCCACCCGGATTGTTTCCAGGCGCCGGCGCTGCTGATCTATCTGCTCCTCCAGATCCGCGTCCCGGCTCTCCTGGTCCGAGAGCTCGGCGCGCAGGCGCTCCATATTTTCTCCATTGTGCTGCAGCCGGGTGTTCAGCACCGCCGAAGCGCTCTCCTGCTGGCTGATCTGACTCTCCAGCCCGGCGATCTGCCCGCGCTCGGCCTCCTGGTCCATGTCGTTCTGGCGCATGCGCTGGGCAAAGCGCTCCGTGGCGGCGTAAAGCTCGTCCCGCGCCTGACTGACGGCGGCCTGCTGCTCCACTGCCGCGGCATAGTCTGTCTCCAGTTTTCGTGCCTTGGTCTTGAGCTCCTCCAGATTGCTCAGCCACACGGAGATCTCCAGCACCCGCAGCTCATCCCGCAGGACGAGATACCGCTTCGCCTTCTCCGCCTGCTCCTGCAACGGCCCCACCTGAAGCTCCAGCTCTGCGATCTTGTCGCTGACGCGCACCAGGTTTTCCTCTGTCCGCTCCAGCTTGCGCTCTGTCTCCTCCTTGCGGTGACGAAATTTGGAGATGCCTGCGGCCTCCTCAAAGATCTCCCGGCGGTCTCCGCTCTTGACAGAAAGAATCTCATCGATCCGGCCCTGGCCGATGATGGAATATCCCTCCCGCCCCAGGCCCGTGTCCATAAACAGCTCGTTGATATCCTTCAGGCGCACAGCCTGCCTATTGATGTAATACTCACTCTCACCGCTGCGATAATAGCGGCGAGTTACCATAACCTCCGGGCTGTCCACAGCGGGAAAAATATGGGCGCTGTTGTCCAGTACCAGCGTCACCTGGGCAAACCCCACAGCGCCGCGCTTTTCTGTACCGCCAAAGATCACGTCCTCCATCTTTGTGCCCCGCAGGTTTTTAGAGCTCTGCTCCCCCATGACCCAGCGGATTGCGTCGGAAATATTCGATTTTCCGGAGCCATTTGGGCCCACAATGGCGGTGATCTCCTCGCCAAACTGCAACACGGTCTTGTCCGGGAACGATTTAAAGCCCTGGATGACCAATGATTTCAGGTACATGCGCATCTCCTTGCCGGCGGTCAAACCGAACCGCATACTTTTCCAGTTTAAAATAACTTATATATTATATCAGTGCTATCCCTGCTTTACAAGGGAAACCTTCACAAAAAACCGCAAAAATACGGCGGGGAAGCTCTCCGTTCCCCGCCGCTGCTATTGTCTTTTTCTCTCCCCGATCTGCTGGTAGAGACAGTCCAGCGCGTCGGATAAAGTGCCTACCCGGTCGATCAGCCCCAGCTCTACCGCTTTCTCCCCGTAGAGCACGCTTCCCACATCCGCAGCCATCTCATCGGTGGCAAGCATCAGCTTCTCAAAGGCCCTGGCGCTGATGTGGCTGTGGCGCACCACAAAGCTGATGATCCCCTCCTGCACCTTCTCAAAGTAACGAAAGGTCTGAGGGGCGGCGATGACGGTGCCTGTGGTGCGCACCGGGTGGACGACCATGGACGCCGAGGGGACGATCATACTTACCTTCGGCGCCACCGCCAGGGGCACACCGATGGAGTGGCCGCCTCCC
>CALXDE010000063.1 GCA_944386965.1 uncultured Oscillospiraceae bacterium | reverse complement strand
GGGACGACTACAAGGTGGTAGGAAAGACCAACTCCAAGCGCCTGGCCAGGGACCCCACTCCTGCGGAGGTCATCCGCATCAAAAAAGAGGATATGGGGAAGTTTCAGAAGTTGGCGAAAGAGTTCGGTGTGCTGTTCTTCTTCGCCCAGAAGAAAGGGAACGAGAGCGGCTATATCAATGTAGTTTCCTCCCAGAACTACATCCCCCAACTCAATGCGGTCATGGAGGCTATGGGCTACCCCATCACCCAACAGGCCCAGGCACGGGAGGAGGAGACACCAAAAAAAGCGATGGCCCGCGCTCAACAAGAGAAGTCCTCGAAAGAGCGCGGGACTGGCTCGACTCCCTCGCAGACGGGGGCTGCTGAACAAAAGCCCTCTGTCCGCAAGCGCCTGGAATACCTGAAATCCGTGTCGGAGCAGACACGCTCTGGACCGGAAAAGATCAAGGAAAAGACACGGTAAGAAAAAAGGAGGAATATGTTTTGAGCATCAGCGATCTCATTAAGAACAAGTCGGCTACCGATCAGGCCAGGGTGGAATCCCTCCGGGCCGAGCGCGGCAACCTATCCGAAATGCGGGACGCCGCCCTGGAGGAGATCACCACCGACCCGGAGTTGTATCAAAAATTTCTAGATTTGCAGGGGGACAACATCTCCTGCAGCGCCGGGAATGTGGCTCTGACCATGTTCCAGATGGAGGGTGCCACCAAAATCGGCACCATCAGTTTTTGGCATGAGCAGGGCCGGTACGTCCGGGATGAGTTTATGAAGGCGGGGGCCAAGGTGTTCGTCCCAGCCCGAAACAACCAGCGCCGGGGCTACCTTATGGGGGACTACTACGACGTGAGCCAGACCACCGGAAAGCCCATGAAGGAGCCCGTGCCCCTGGCAGAGAGCGGTGGGCGTATGGAGGCCGCCCTGGGCGCCCTGATGAACGCCTCCCCCGTTCCGATTGTGGAGGGACAGGATTTGGGTGCTCCGGCCCACTATGACGAACGGAATCTCTGCATCGCCATTGACCCCAGTTATGGGGAGGCGGAGGTATTCTCCGCTCTGGCAGCCGAGATCGGCTATGCCAGGGGCCACGACAAGGGCCGGAACACAGACTTTGACCGCCGGGACTACCAACTGGACGCGGAGAGCATCGGCTACATGCTGTGTCGTCGGTTTGGCGTGGCGTGTGAACCGCCCCAGACTGGAGAACTGCTCCGGCTCTATGAGGGCTACGAGGCAAACGACCGCGGCGAGGCACTGGAGTCACTCCGCAAGGCCGCCCGGAATATGGGGGACAGCATTGAGCGGAGCATCCAGCCCCGTCAGCAGGAACGGAGCCGCCGCCGACAGGGGTTCCGGTAAGCAGGGGGCGTGTCCCCTTGCGGGAGAGTACGCCTCCGGCTCCTCGTCCGTCAAGGCCGGGCGATTGCTTGCGCAATCGCCCGCGAGCCGCCCAGTCTGCGGACTGGGCGGGCCTTGACCGACGGGGCCCGGCGGCGTTTCTTGTTACCAAGGGGAGCACACCCCAAAAGCCGGCAGGAGCCGGCTTTTGCCATCATGGGAGGTTTTCTCTCTCCCGGCAAGTTTATTTTTCATCGGAGGTTTTTTGGAGTATGAAGTACAGACACCGAATATTCCCCGCCATGGCCGCTTTGATTGTGGCCCTCTCCCTCTGCCCCTGCTCTGCTCTGGCCGCAGGGAATGGGACGGCGGACAGCGGAGAGCCCGCCGGAGGGCAAACCGTCAATGCCCTGCCGGAACTCCCTGTACTCTACCCTGTGGAGGTGCAGGAATACACAGCGGGAGACCTGGACGAGCCGCGCATCAGTAAAACCTATGAACTTTCTCTCACAGATGACCCGGCCCTCATTCCAACCGAGGATTTTGAGCGGTCCGGCCGCACCTATACCCTGCTGGACATTATCAAGGAGGACCAGACGGAGACCGACACCAAGGAACACATTGAGGTCATCACCCTAGAGACGGACACCAGCGACATGGCCGAGATCCTCCAGCTTCTGGAGCCGGAACTGGAGATCACCACGGAGGATGGCTACACCGGCACCCTCACCCCGGACTATCCCAGTATCCAGGTTGAAGCGTCCGGCTACGGCACGTCCTCCCGTACCGTCTCCGCCACCCGTACCTATCCCAACCTGTCCAGCGCGGACGTCGCCCTCATTCCCAAGACCACGGAGGAGGGCGGGCGCACCCTGACCCTGGCTGACGTGGACTGGCAGGAGGCGGCCACCGACTACCAGGACGGCTACGACCTGGCCATCCGCTATACCGCTACGGCCACCTACACCGGCACCGCCACCAGCAAATATGCCACCGGCTACACGGTCACCGCCGACTATAAGGGAGACGTGACCAGGACGGACTGTGACACCGTGCGCTATACCGCTATCTTCGCGTCTCACGGTGAGACGCAAAGCGATACGGAGGCAGAGCCCGGAGCAGGCATGGATCTGCGCCTGGTTCTGATCCCCCTGGGCCTGATTGCCCTGGGCGGGGCCGGTTTCGGCAGCTGGAAGTTGGTCAAGTACCTGCGAGACAAGAAACGGGGGTATGTAAAGTAATGAAGAAAACCATCTATTCCTTATGCGCCGCCTGCTGTCTGCTGGCGGCGCTTGCCACGCCCGCCTCCGCCCTGGACTACACCATGGACGCGCCGGAGGCCGGACTGTTTGGCACACCCACCTCGGACGATACCCAGTACATCACCAGAGACGAGCCGGTGAACATCGACCGGAGCAAGACGGCGGCGGTGATCCCGCCCGCCTTCGGGAGCCCCACATCCTACACCCTGAACAGCGGCTCGCTGCTGACGCCAAATCTGGTGGCTCAGGACTGGGCGGCCCAGGTTACGGTGACAGGCAACGGCACGGGGGCTGTGGTCACACCGCCCTCCCTGGCTGGCGGCGCGGCCAGTTCCGGCGGCTCGTCCTTTGCCGTCACCCAGTACACGGAGGTCACAGA
>CALXDE010000062.1 GCA_944386965.1 uncultured Oscillospiraceae bacterium | reverse complement strand
CTACAACATGGGTGACTACTGGCAGCACTGGCTGGATATGGGCAAGAAGGTGGGCGCTGACAAGCTGCCCAAGATCTTCAACGTCAACTGGTTCCGCACCGACGACGAGGGCCACTTCATTTGGCCGGGCTTCGGCGACAACCTGCGCGTCCTGGAGTGGATCATGAAGCGCGCCTTCGGCGAGATCGACGCCGTGGAGACTGCCATCGGCTACCAGCCCAAGGCCGAGGACATCAACCTGGAGGGCCTGGACATCTCCCTGGACACCGTGAAGGGCCTGCTGGGTGTGGACAAGGACCTGTGGCGCGAGGAGGTCAAGGGTATCCGGGAGTACTACGCCAAGTTCGGCGACAAGCTGCCCAAGGAGCTCAATGAGGAGCTGAACACCCTGGAGAACAACCTGAAGTAATTCGGCGCCGCGTTGCGACAATCCAAATTGAACGGGAGGACCGGAAACGGTCCTCCCGCTTTTTTTGTTTCCATGAAGTTCGCGATTCTGGGGTAACGAGGAGGGAGCCGGGCCGCGTCACGCGGCCCGGCTCCCTGGATCACAATGCAAGTGGGAAGGGAAAGCGGGAAATCAGATGTTCTCCACCTTGATCAGGTTGGTGTTGCCGGACTTGCCGTTGGTAACGCCGCCGGTGATGACGATTTTGTCCCCCTTCTCCAGGTGGAACATCTTCTTGGCCATCTGCTGGGCGTTGTAGAACAGCACATCCGTGGAGGGGAACTCGTCGCACAGGGCGGGTGTCACACCCCAGCTGAGGGCCAGACGGCGCCAGGTCCGCTCGTTGGTGGTGAGGCCCAGAATATCCATGGGAGGACGGAACCGGGACACCATGCGCACCGTCATACCCGACAGGGAACAGGCCACAATGGCGTTGGCGCCGATGTCGATCGCCACACCGCAGGTGGCGTGGGAGATGGCGTCCACGGTGTCCTTGATCTGGAAGTCGGTGGTGCTGTGGAAGCGGCCGGCGTAGTGAATGCTCTTCTCCGTCTCCTCGGCGATGCGGGACATGGTAGCCACCGTGTCCACCGGGTATTTGCCGACGGCAGTCTCGCCGGAGAGCATGATGGCGCTGGAGCCGTCGTACACGGCGTTGGCCACATCGGAGATCTCCGCCCGGGTGGGCCGGGCATTGTGGATCATGCTCTCCAGCATCTCGGTGGCGGTAATGACCCGCTTGCCCAGCAGGCGGCACTGGGTGATCAGCTGCTTCTGGATGGCGGGCAGCTGCTCGAAGGGAACCTCCACGCCCAGGTCGCCCCGGCCGATCATAATGCCCTCGCAGGCCTGACAGATCTCGGCGATGTTGTCAATACCGGGCTGGTTCTCGATCTTGGCGATCAGGCCGATGTCGTCCCGGCCGTGCTCCTGCAGGAAAGCGTGAATGTCCTCCAGATCCTGGCGGCGGGAGACAAAGGAGCAGGCGATGTAATCCACGTCGTTTTCCACGCCGAAGAGGATATCCTTTTTATCCTGTTCGCTGAGATACACCTGGTTGAGAATTTTGTTGGGGAAGCTCATGCTCTTGTTGTTGGAGGTTTCACCCCCCACCAGTACCCGACAGACCGCGTCGTTGCCGGTGAGCTCCTCCACCTGGAAGGAGAGAAGCCCGTTGTTCAGGAGGATTTTGTCTCCAACGGACAGATCCTGAATCAGTCCCGGATAGCTGACGGACACCCGATGCTCGTCTCCCACGATCTGATCGGTGGTGAAAGTAAATTGATCTCCCTCGTTCAGCACCACGCTGCCATTGGCAAAGGTGCGGATGCGGTACTCGGGGCCCTTGGTATCCAGCATGATGGCGATGGGCAGATTCAGCTTTTCCCGGACCCTTTTGATGAGATCGATCTTGGCCTGGTGCTCCGGGTGGGTGCCGTGAGAGAAGTTGATCCGCGCCACATTCATGCCGGCCAGACACATGGCGCTCAGTGTCTCCTCGTTGTCACAGGCGGGGCCGATGGTGCAGATGATCTTGGTCTTCCTCATATCAAGCAGTCTCCTTTTTTGTTCTCATATATACCCATTCTACCATAGAGTATACTCGCAAGCATTCGATTTGTAAAGGGCGGAGATTGTGAAGTTTTGGAAAAATCGCCGGAGACGGGGCAAAAGGCAGGCGGGCCGCCGCCGCTGCGACAGCCCGCCTGCCGGTGGGTCGTTTCCGCTGTTATCCAAAAAGTTTTCAATCCAGAATATAGACGGTGCAGTCCCGCACGCCGAACTGGATGCATTCCTCATAGGTGTGGTAGTACAGGTCGATCCGGTCCTTCCGGATGGCGCCGCCGGTATCCTCCGCGATGGAGAACCCGTAGATATAAGCCCCGTCGTTGGAGACAATGTACATCTTGGTGCCGAAGGGGAGCTGGCTGCGGTCCACACCCACGGTTCCCAGGTGGACCGTGGAGCCGGAGGCCGTGACCGTTCCCACGCCGGGGTCGCCGGTGGTTTAGGCGGTGGCCCGCATGGTCATGGTTTTGGAGAATGTGACGCTCTGCCCGTTTTCCAGCACCAGAGTGCCGGAGCCGTCGGCATTGGTGAGGATGTTCACCACCTTGGCATCGTTGGGAGCAAAGTTGGTGAGGGTGCCTCGGGCGATGACAGTCTCCGTGGGCTCGGTGTCCACGGATTCCACCAGATGGCGGGAAACCTCCTGCCCGTTCTCATAGACCACCTCGTACACATCCCGGCGCACGCCGTCCTGCCCCTGCTCGAGGACCTGTTCGCACCAGGTGGGCAGAATATTGTTGTCCACATAGCGGATGGGGCTCTCGGTAATCTCCTCCACCGTGTCGTAATAGACAAACTGGGAACCCACGGTGATTTCCACGCCGCCGTCGGACTGGTCCACCGCGATCATGTCCAGGGGACCGGGCTCGATCTTCAGGCGCCGCAGCAGCCGGGCCACGGACTCGTCCTTGGCGGTGGCGGAGATGTCGGCATCCAGATAGTGGACGGTGACGGGGGTGCCCTTCTCCAGGCGCAGGGCGCTCTCGCCGCTGGACATGCTGACAGCGGTGGCAATGAGGACATCGTCGCTGACAGTGGTGATGGGGATGGCCTCGTCCTCAGACGCCACCTCCGCCGCGGCCGCGTCAGTGGACGCGGAGCGCATCAGGGCCAGCACACAAAGACACATGGATAAAGCGGAGAGGGCCCACAGGCGTCGGCTCCTCAGGAGCAGCTGTTTGCCTTGGGTATTCATGATAAAACCTCCTCTAGTTTCAGTTGGTATCGGGCCGATGTTGCACGGCTGGTTACAACTCTGTTACGATTGTAACTCTTTTGTTACCATTTGAGAAACTTCGTGTAGTATAACGCCAAATGGGAGGTTTGTCAAGTTTTTACCGGAACTTAGCGGGAATCTCCAAACATTTCTAAAAAACTCCCCGGTTTCGACGGTCATCCCGCCCTCTCCCAAAACTCCCGCTTTTTCGAAAAGATTGTTACCGCTTTGTAACAGATGGCGGGGATTTTACCTGGTTTTTACGGAAAACGGGCACGGTTCAAATTGGAAAAACGCTCCCGCCCTTCCCGCCGGCCAGCAGCGGATGCCGGACCGGCGTGCCGGAGGAGAAGGGGGCCTCCCACCGGGCAGAGCGCCCTCTCCGGCCGCGCCCGCTGGACTGGAGGAGGGGACCTGTCCCCAGGGTAGAGGAATAAAGCGAATTAGAATTCGGTAATATCGAATTCTGGTTGACGGTGAAAGCGGAGTGTGGTAGGCTGGACAAAAAGGGAAGGAGGCGGTTTCATGGAGCGCGTATTTCCGGCGCTTCGGGAGGCTCTGGCGCGGGGGGAGCGGGCGGCGCTGTGCGGTGTGATTGAGAGCAGCGGCTCCACGCCCCGGGGGCCCGGCGCACGAATGGCGGTTTTTGCCGACGGGAGCTTTGCCGGAACCATCGGGGGCGGCAGCGTGGAGCGGCTGGCGCAGGACCATGCGCGGGCGCTTCTGGCGGCGGGGCGGGCTGAGATACGGAGATTTCAGCTCTATCCCGGTGGGGAAGAGGACACCGGCATGATCTGCGGCGGCACGGTTGCTGTGGCGTTTCAGATCCTGGATCAAGCGGATCGGGGGCTGGTGGAGCGGATCTGCGCCCTTCAGGCGGGGGAGGAGCCGGCCTGGCTGGTGACGGCCATGCCGGAGAGCGGCCCCTGGACCAGGATCGTCTGGACGGCGGAGGGCCTCCGGGCGCCGGAGGACTGGGCGGAGCGGGTTCGCGGGTGCCTGGGACGGAAGGCGGTCCTGGCGGAGGGGGAACCGCCCCTCTTTGTGGAACCTTTGGCCGGGGAGGGGACGGTGTATATCTTCGGTGCGGGCCATGTGGGCGTGGAGCTGGCATGGGTGCTTGATCGGGTGGGATTCCGCCTGGCGGTGTTCGACGAGCGGCCGGAGGCCCTGCGGCCGGAGAATTTTCCGGCGGGTGTGCGGCTGATTCTGGGGGACTACGGCCATATCGGCCTGCCGCTGACGGCGGTGGACGCCGCGGTGATCATGACCGCCGGCCACCAGGGGGATCTGACATTGCTGGAGC
>CALXDE010000061.1 GCA_944386965.1 uncultured Oscillospiraceae bacterium | reverse complement strand
AAGTGGCCTGTTTTTTGGTTAAGGAATAGGACAACCGAGGGGCCGAGGCTCAAAAAAGCCCGGAATATCAAGGAAAATCATCGCTCAGACGATTGAAATACGGCCTCAAGGCTGCCCGTCGCGCGCCCCAGTTCTCCAAGCGCTGATTATTGCCAGATTTACAGAAATGCCGCCCATTCCGGGCGGCATTTTTTTGCGCGCCCTCGGGCTCCCATCCCCGGATGGGACGGCGCGGGCGGATCGGCTCCGCCTGAGCATGACAGACCGCCCCTGGGTCCCTGGCGCCGCCGGGGGAAACGCGCATCAAAAAACGCCCCCGTGGGAGCTTGTCTCCCCGCGGGGGCGCGGTACAAAACAGCGCGAGGCCGGCCGGACCCGGCTTTCGGCGGGACGCGCCGCCTCCGGAAACGGGCCGGGACGGCGCTCACACCCGGAAGCGGTCGTAGTGGTCGGCGCAGTCCAGACAGACCGGCTTCCCGTCCACCAGGCGGCACAGATGCTCCACCGTCTCCTCCCCGCAGACAGAGCAGGGGACGGAGTGGAACAGGCGGGCCCGCTCGGGCAGAACGATCCGCGTCTCCTTCACGTCGAACAGCTCCTCCGGCGCCTTCCCCTGGAGGTAGGCGAAGGACTCCTCCCGGCTCATGCTGGGCCGGGGGCGCAGAACCAGCCGGACAGACTTCCCCGTCTTCCGGTTGTAAAAGGAGAAGGCCTGCTTGCCCGTCATGTGGAACAGCAGGTTTCCCTTCCCCACGCTGCACCCCAAAATCGCCTGGACGGCGTCCACGCCGCAGGCGTCGTTCTCCGTGACGCAGACCAGCTCCTCGTCCTTGGAGAACTGGATGTCCAGCAGTTGGATGGCGTACAGCGACGCCTTGTAGCCGATGGTCAGGCCGCCGCAGGTGTGGCCGTGGAAGGCGGCCGCCTTCTCCCAGAGGGCTTTTTCATCAATCATAGCTTCCCAAATCTCCTTATCGGTTTGTTGACTGTTTTCCATCCGCTGTCCGCCTGTTTACGCCGTGCGGCCGGGGCGCTCCCGCTCCTCCTCGGGAAAGGGGACCACCAGGGGGACCCCATCGTACTGGATGATCTGGGCCCGCATGCCGTAGACCTCCTCCAGCAGCGCCGGCGAGAGGATCTCCATGCCGCCGTAGGCGTAGACCCGGGAGCCCTTGAGGAAGAGAAACTTGTCGCAGTAGCGCAGGGCCAGGTTCAAATCGTGGAGGATGACCGCCACGCTGATCTGGTGCGCCCGGGCCAGGCGCCGGACCAGGTGGAGCACCTCGTGCTGGTTGCGGGGGTCCAGACTGCTGGTGGGCTCGTCCAGCAGCAGGAGCCGGGGCTCCTGGGCCAGGGCCCGGGCCAGCATGACCTTCTGGGCCTCGCCGCCGGAGAGCTCGGAGACGTTGCGCAGGGCGTAGCTGTCCAGGCCCATCTGGTGGAGGACCCGGCCGGCGATCTCCCGGTCCTCGGCGGTGGTGTCCCAGCGGATGTAGGGCTTGCGGCCCAGGAGCACCGCGTCGAACACCGTCATATCCATCGCGGCGACGCTCTGGGGCACATAGGCGACATGCTGGGCCATGGTCCGGCCGTTCATGGAGAAGACGTTCTTCCCGTCCACCAGGACGGTGGCCTCCGGCGCGCGGCAGATCCGGTCCACGCACTTGAGCAGGGTGCTCTTTCCGGCGCCGTTGTTGCCCAGGATGGCCATGCACTCCCCGGCCGCGATGTCAAACCCCACCTGCTCCAGAACGGGTTCCGGGGCGTGGGGATAGGAGAAGGTGATGTTCCGGACATTAACCATGGCGTTTACCTCCCTTGAAGAGTAGGAACAGGAACATGGGCGCGCCCAAAAAGGACGTCAGCGCGCCGATGGGCAGGACCACGGGGGCCATGACGGAGCGGCCGAAGGTGTCGGCCAGGATCAGCAGCAGCGCCCCGGCCACCGCCGAGGAGGGGACCAGATAGCGGTAGTCGCTGCCCACAAAGCGGCGCATGATGTGGGGGGCCACCAGGCCCACAAAGCTGATGATGCCCACAAAGGACACCGCCACCGCCGAGAGCAGGGAGCAGATGCCCATGCTGACGAGCATCACCGCCCGGGTGTTCACCCCCAGGCTCCTGGCCGTGTCCGCCCCGCTCTCCATGGCGTTGTAGTTCCAGCGGTTGAACAGGAAATAGACCAGCGCCGCCGCCAGCACCGCCGCCAGGAGCAGCAGCTCCCGCCAGTTGGTGCTCCCCAGGTTCCCGAAGGTCCAGAAGACGATGGCGCCCAGCTTGGTGTCGTCGGCAAAGTATTGCAGCAGGGTGCTGCCGCCGCTGAAGAGGGAGCTGAGGGCGACGCCCGCCAGCACCAGACCGCTGGGCCCGATGTCCCGCTTGAACTGGGAGATGGCGATGACCACCAGGGTGGAGAGGGAGCCGCAGACAAAGGCGCACAGCGTCACGATATAGGGGTTGTTGATGGTGATGGCGGTGGTGGCGTTGGCGGAGTTCACCACGCCCCCGCCGAAGACCACGATCCCCAGCGCCGCGCCGAAGGCCGCCCCCTGGGACACGCCCAGGGTGGAGGCGGAGGCCAGGGGGTTGCGCAGCACGCACTGCATCACCGCCCCGGCGCTGGCCAGGGCCGCCCCCACCAGGATGGCGGCGGTGACCCGGGGCAGGCGGATGTTCAGCACCGCCGTCCGG
>CALXDE010000060.1 GCA_944386965.1 uncultured Oscillospiraceae bacterium | reverse complement strand
TTTGGCGTCCGGGAGGACTGGCTGCGGTTCGGAAGCGGAGAGATGTTCCGGGAGGGGGAGCGGGAACAGCGGGAGCTGCTGAAGATTTTTGACGCGCTCCGTCCCGCGCTCCAGAAGTACCTCCTGCGGACGGCCAGGGAGCTCCTGTTTGTCCAGGAAAAGATCGGGGAAGGGCAGGAAAATCGAAAGGGGATTGAAAAATCCTCTTGACAAGACGATACATTTCCGCTATACTACCATCGAAAACAAAGAAGGCTGACAGCATCCGCCTCACCTCCAGCACTGGCGAAGAGGTTCACATCGTCTCACTCACCCAGCGATGGGTGCTTGTTGTTTTGTTGACGGATGCCTTTGCGTCCGTCGTTTTGTTTTTATTTAAGGAGTGTATGTGTCAAATGCGAATTAGGAGGTGCTTCGGTTATTAGCAGTGTTATGCATCAGCTGAATGAGGAGATCCGCGACAAAGAGGTGCGGCTCATCGGAACCGGCGGTGAGCAGCTGGGCATCATGTCCGCCAGCGAGGCTCTGGCCATTGCCGACCGGGAGGGCCTGGACCTGGTGAAGATCTCCCCCCAGGCAACGCCGCCTGTGTGCAAGCTCATGGACTACGGGAAGTTTCGCTTCGAGCAGGGCAAGCGGGAAAAGGAAGCCCGCAAGAACCAGCACGTGGTGGAAATCAAGGAGATCCGTATGTCCCCGGGCATCGACATTGGGGACTTTAACGTCAAGCTGAAAAACGCCCAGAAGTTTTTGACCGAGGGGAACCGGGTCAAGGTATCCGTGCGCTTCCGGGGCCGGGAGATGGCCCACACGGACATCGGCAAGAACCTGCTGGACAAGTTTGCAGAGCAGTGCGCCGAGGTATCCAACGTGGACAAGGGAGCCAAACTGGAGGGACGCCACATGTCCATGTTCCTCACACCAAAGGTCAAAAAGTGATCCCCCGCCCCGGCGGGGAAACGAAATGGAAGGAGTAATCAATCATGCCGAAACTGAAATCCCACAGCGGAGCAAAGAAGAGATTCAACCTCACCAAGACCGGTAAGGTTAAGCGCGCCAAGGCCTTCAAGAGCCACATCCTGACCAAGAAGGATACCAAGCGGACCCGCCGTCTGCGGGCCGGCGGTTACGCCGATGTGACCAACGAGTCCACCATCCGCAAGATGATCCCCTACAAATAAGTCAGAGAATACGCGATTAAGAGGAGGCTTTTGAGATATGGCAAGAGTGAAGGGCGCGATGATGACGCGCAAGAGAAGAAGCAAGGTGCTGAAGCTGGCCAAGGGCTACTGGGGCAGCAAGTCCAAGCACTTCCGGGTAGCCAACCAGGCCGTGATGAAGTCCGGCGTGTACGCCTACACCGGCCGCAAGCTGAAGAAGCGCGACTTCCGTCAGCTGTGGATCACCCGCATCAGCGCCGCTGTGAAGATGCACGGCATGAACTACTCCACCTTTATGCACGGCCTGAAGACCGCTGGCGTGGAGATCAACCGCAAAATGCTCGCCGAGCTGGCCGTGAACAACGAGGCCGCTTTCGCTCAGCTGGTGGAGATGGCCAAGAAGGCCAACGCCTGAGCGGTTTTATCCCGGAAATCATGAGCCCCCTGTCCCGAACCGGGACAGGGGGCTTTTTACGCGGCAATGGAAACGTTCTACCGGGTGTACCGTGCGACCTCCGCGTCCTCAATGCGCTGGTACCGCCGGCCCCACCAGTACCCGGCGACATAGAGCAGGGCCAGCAGCACCAGGGAGAAGATCGTGGCCAGCAGGCTCTCGGCCTGGGCCCAGGTGTTGTCCGTGTCCAGCAGCAGCGTCAGCCGGGTGGCAAAGAGCATCAGCGGAGTGGAGGGCATCTGCCCCAGCACCGCCAGCAGAGTGCTGCGGGCCTGGTCGGAGACGAAGTGGAACTGCCAGACATACAGGATGAGGCTCGCCGCGCTGGGCCACTGGGTGCAGAGCAGATATTGGGGGAACGAATATTTCTCCCGCCCGCACCGACGGCCCAGCCACAGGCAGAAGGCGATGGCGGCCAGGGTGGGGAGATAGTAAGAGATGTAGAACAGCAGATTGGAGAGAAACGCGGGCAGGGAGGCGAACAGCGTCCAGGAGAGCAGCAGGTTGCACAGCCAGCCCAGCACCCCGGGCACCAGGGAGAGCAGACACAGTTTCCATGTCTTCATAGAATCGCTCCTTTCTGAAAGCGGCGGCACGCAATCCATCATTGCGCGGCAAGATACACAGACAATGATACCACGAGGGGCGCGCGTGTGCGTCAGCAAGGGGAAAAGATCAGGTAAAAATTTGGTAAAAACCGGGAGAGGATCGCGTGACAGCGCAGTCCTTTCCCGGTTTGCTTTACTCGATGCTGATGATATAGTAGTACACCGGCTGTCCTCCGGGCAGGAAGGACAGCTCCGCCTCCGGGCAGAGCTCGGTGAAGATGGCCTGGGCGGCGTCGGCCTCCTCCTGAGACACATCCTCCCCGTAGAACACGGTGACAAACTCGGCGCTGCGCTGAGCGGCCTCCCCGGCCAGCTGCCGCAGCAGGGCGGCGATGTCCCGGTCCGTGCCGAAGAGCTTCCCCTCCACCAGGGCCAGATAGTCCCCCTCCTGGATGGCAAACCCGTCGAACTCGCTGTCCCGGGCGGCATAGGTGATCTGGGCGGTGGCCACGCTGTCAATGGCGGTGGTCATGGCGGCGAGGATGTCCTCCGGTTCGGCGTCCAGGTCCACGTTCATCATGGCGGTGACGCCCTGGGGAATGGTGGCGGTGGGAACAACAATGACCTCCCGGCCCTCCGCCAGCCCCACGCACTGCTGGGCAGCCATGATAATGTTCTTGTTGTTGGGCAGGACGAATACCACCTCCGCGGGGGTGCGGTTGATCTCGTTGAGGATGCTCTCGGTGGAGGGATTCATGGTCTGACCGCCGGAGATGATGCCGTCCACCCCCAGATCCCGGAACACGGCGGCAATGCCGTCCCCGGCGCAGACGGAGAGGAACCCATACCGCTTGGTGGGGACGGAGGACGCGCCCGCCTCCAGTTCCTGCTCCACGGCGTCCAGATCGTCGGTGCTCTGGGCCTGCCGTCCGGCGGCCAGATCCTCGGCCTGGGTGCGCATGTTCTCGATCTTGGCCAGCTCCAGGGTGCCGTACTTCTGAGCCTCGGTGAGGGCGGCGCCGGGGATGTCGGTGTGGACATGGACCTTGAAGGCCTCGTCGTCCTCGCCGATGACCAGGCTGTCGCCGATGCTGCTGAGGTAGGCCCTCAGCCCCTCCAGGGGCTTGTTTGTGGTCTTGCGGACGATAAACACCGTGTCGAAGGTGAAGGTGATGGCCTCCTCCCCCAGGGCGGCGAAATCGGCCTTTTCCTGGCCGGCCTCGCTCACCTCCGGCATGGGCTCGCCCCGCATGGCCGCCAGCATCCCCTCCAGAATGACCAGATAACCCTTGGCTCCGGCGTCCACCACGTTGGCCTTTTTCAGCACCGGGTTCATCTCCGTGGTCTGGGGCAGCACCTCATAGCCGGTCTTGATGGCCTCCTCCAGGGCGTACTGGGCGCTGTTCTGGGTGGCGGCGGCCTCCACCGCCCGCTTGGCGGCCAGACGGGAGACGGTGAGGACCGTGCCCTCGGCGGGCTTCATCACCGCGCTGTAGGCCGCGGCCACCCCCTCCTGCATGGCGGCGGCAAAGGTTTTGCCGTCAGCCTCATCCAGCCCCTTGAGGGCCTTGGAGATCCCCCGGAACAGGAGGGAGAGGATGACGCCGCTGTTTCCCCGGGCGCCCCGGAGCAGCGCGCTGGCGGTGATCTTGCTGGCCTCGCCCACGGAGGCGGGCGTCCCCTTGCGCAGTTCCGCGGCGGCGGTGTCGATGGTCATGGACATATTGGTGCCGGTGTCCCCGTCGGGGACGGGAAACACATTCAGGTCATTGATCTTCTGCTTTTGCAGGGCGATGGCCGCGGCGCCGTGGAGGACCATCTGCTTGAACAGGACCCCGTCAATGGTCGTTTTCATCGCAATCTGTTCCTCCTTATTCACAGCACAATGGAGTCCACGCAGACATCCACGTTTTTGACTTCCACGCCGGTGTACTTGTTGACCTTGTATTTGACCTCGCTCATGATGGAGCGGCAGGCGGCGGTGATATTCACCCCGTGCTCCACAATGATGTGCAGGCGGATAGACACGGTGCCATCCTCGTTGTAAGTGACCTGGACGCCCTTGCTCATGGCCTCCTTGCGCAGCAGGTGGACCAGCCCGTCGGTCATGGAGCGGTAGGCCATGCCCTTGACGCCGAAGCAGTTGGTGGCGGCGTTGCCGGTGATGTTGGCCA
>CALXDE010000059.1 GCA_944386965.1 uncultured Oscillospiraceae bacterium | reverse complement strand
GTTCAAGATTCATGGAAAAAAGATATCCAGGTATCGGATCAGTTATATTCTGCGCTTGATAAATAGCCGGAATCCGTTGCGGCACATAGGTTTTGCGCTTTGGGTGCCATTTTTGTTCCTCTGTAGGCACCGAGGAGCTGGGGCACCTGGAGATGATCGGTGCCATCGTCCACCAATTGACCCGCAGCCTTACCGACGAGCAGATCAAGACCGCCGGATTTGACACCTATTTTGTGGACCGCACCGCCGGGGTCTACCCCGCTGCCGCCTCCGGATTCCCCTACAGCGCAGCCAGCATGGCCGTAAAAGGGGATCTTATCGCCGATCTCACCGAGGATCTGGCGGCAGAACAGAAGGCCCGGGTGACCTATGACAATATCTTGCGCCTGAGCGACGACCCGGACGTGAACAACGTCATCAAGTTCCTGCGGGAGCGGGAGATTGTGCACTTCCAGCGCTTTGGCGAGGGGCTGCGCCTGGCCAAGGACAAGATGAATGAGAAAAACATCTACTATATGAACCCATCCTTTGACAAGTGAGCCGCTTCCAACAAAAATACGGGGCTGTGGTCGTACCACGGCCCCGTATGATGATAAGACGGGCTGAGCTGCGGATGGATGGAACAGCCTTTTCTCCGCCCGCCGGAAAATCCGGTCAGTTCAGGGATGCCAGGACGCTCTCCAGTGTCTCCGTCTCCCCCACGGCCAGCAAAACAGTATTGCCCAGACGGCTGATGACCGCGTCCTCCAGCTTTGGAACCTGGTCCGGACAGTAGAGGGCGCTGCTCTCGATGCGGCTGTCCACATGGAGCCGGCAGGCGCTCTCCGCTGCCGTTGCCGCGTCTTCGTCCGTCAAGATGAACACCGCGACCTCGTCGGCGCTGACGGAGGAATTTGTCGCCATGTAACAGGTAATCTCCTCCACCGTGTCCCCAGCCAGTCCAAAAAGGCTGGCGGCCACCGCGCCGTCCACCTGCTCCATATCGCCGGAGAACGCCCCGGAGTCCAGAAGGGCGGTAACGTCCTGGGCGGTATAGGCGGTTTTCTCACTTTTCCCGCCGCAGCTGCTGAGCAGCAGCAAGGCGGCCAGCAATGCCGGGATCATCCGTTTTTTCATCTGTTATTCTCCGCTCCTCCCTGCCGGGTCTGTGCCGCCTGCCGGGCGGCCTGATAGTCTTCCAGGCTGAGGGTGTGACCTTTGAGATATGTCAGCCACGTCTCATAGCCGGCCTTTTTGAAATGGACGCCGTCGGAACTCATGTCCGCGGGAAGCTGTCCCTGGCTGTTTGTGAGACAACTGGCGGTGTCCAGAAGTACCACCTGCTTGTCCGCCGCCACCTGGGCGATGGCCTCATTAAAGGCCTTTACATTCTCGTTATTGATATAGTAGGCGATCCCATTGGCTTCTGCCAGGGATTCATTGACGGGGGGCATGGTCTGGAGATAGATCACCGCATCGCCCTGAATCTCACGGACCTGGTCCACCACCGCTCCAAGCGCCTTCTGATAGGATTGGGCCTGATACCCCAAGTCATTGATGCCGAGCATGATATAGACCTTGCTCCAGGTACCGGTGGACAGGGCCTCCATCAGCGTCATTTTTTCCCCATTGACCACAACTTTCCGGTGTCCGGTATCGTCCACCTTAAAAACGGACATGCCCCACTCCCAGAAAAAGGTTCCGGTGGTAATCCCGCTGTAGAGCTGGAGTCCCTCCGTTCTGGAGTCTCCCAGGAACACAGCGTCCTCAAACCAGCTGTCCTCCACGCTCCCGCTCTCCGGGACGGGCGTTCCAAAGGAATAGGGCGACGCGTCCCCGGTGTTTTGCGGCGGCGCGGGCGGATCGTCTGTCTGGTTCCCGGAGTCGGCATCCGGGTCTGCCTCCGGCATGACGCCGTCGTTTCGCGGCTCTGTTTCCATCTCCTGCTCCTGGGTGTCCGCGTTCTGTTCCTGGGCCGTCCGCTCCGGATTTTCCACGTCGGCGGCGCTCCCGGCAGTCAGCCGATAGATGCCGTATCCGATCATCCCCGCCGCGCAGAGAAGAAGCAGCAGGAAGAGTACCCCGCTGTACCGAAATTTCCGTCGTCTGTATCGTACTCGCTTGCCCATGTTCTCCCTGCCTTTTGTTCCACAAAAAATCCGCGCCGATCACCAGACGTGGTGCTTTTATAAAGTACCACTGATTGTCGAATTCTGTCAAGCGCATATCTGTAACATTCCAGTTACAATCCGGTAACAGACATAGGATGCCCGTTCCGGCGGAAAGAAACACCCCCGATCAGAGGATCGGAGGTGTTTCTGGGACTATTTTGTGATGCGTCTATCCTGCGGCATGGCGGCCCTTGCCTGTTGTTCATGGCGGGTGGAGCTTTACGCCATCAGCTTCTCCAGAGCGGCCAGGCGCAGGCAGGTGCAGAACACCGCAATGGCGGCCTCCAGTTCCTCCACCGGGGGCAGGCTGGGCGCGATGCGGATGTTCCGATCCCTGGGGTCCACCCCATAGGGGAAGGTGGCGCCGGCCCCGGTCATCACCACACCGGCCTCCTTACAGAGCGCCAGAGTGCGCTTGGCCAGGCCGTCCATGGTGTCCACGCTGACGAAATAGCCGCCCTTGGGCCGCTTCCACTGGGCGATGCCCAGGGGGGCGATCTCCGTGTCCAGAGCGCTGAGCACCGCGTCGAACTTGGGCTTCATAATGGCGGCGTGCTTCTTCATCAGTTCCAGGGTGTGGGCCTTGTCCTTGAGGAAGCGGACATGGCGCAGCTGGTTGACCTTGTCATAGCTGATGGTCTGCATCCCGATGAGGCCGGTCATATACTTCATGTTGTCCACGCTGGTGGCCATCACGGAGATGCCGGCGCCGGGGAAGGTCACCTTGGAGGTGGAGGCGAACTCAAAGACCATGTCCGGATTTCCCGCCTCCCGGCACAGGGAGAGGATATCCGGGAAGGGCACAAAGTCCCCGTCGAACTCGTGGATGCAGTAGGCGTTGTCCCACATGAGCAGGAAGTCCGGGGCGGCGGGCTTCATGCCGGCGATGCGGCGGATGGTTTCGTCGCTGTAGATGATCCCCTCCGGGTTGGAGTACTTGGGCACACACCACATGCCCTTGACCGCCGGGTCCTGGATGGCCTGTTCCACCGCGTCCATATCCGGGCCGTCAGCGGTCATGGGAATGGTGATCATCTCCATGCCGAAGGACTGGCTGATCTTGAAATGGCGGTCATAGCCGGGAGAGGGGCAGAGGAACTTCACCGTGTCCAGCTTGGCCCAGGGCTTCTCACTGTGGAGCAGGCCGTGGGTATAGGCCTTGGCCACGGTGTCGTACATCAGGCTCAGGCTGGCGTTTCCGCCGATAAAGCACTCCTCGCTTTTGCAGCCCAGGATCTCCGCGAAATATGCTTTGGCGCAGGGCAGGCCGCTGAGGTCCCCGTAGTTGCGGACATCGGTCCCGTCCACAATGCAGTCCGCCGGATCGGTCAGGGTGGAGAGCAGGCCGCTGACCATGTCCAGCTGGGCTTTGCCGGGCTTGCCCCGGGACATATCCAGTTTCAGGCCCTGTCCCTTGAGTTCCTGGAACTTTTGGGAAACAGCGGCATACTCCTCCCGCAGCTGCTGTGGGGTCATCTTCGTATATTCCATCTCAAAAAGACTCCTTTCCAGTCAATCATCTGTTCTCTGTGAGACATTGCCACTATTTTACTACACCGCGGCGGGAATGGCAACAAAAAAGAGAGGGTATCCCCTCTCTTTTTCGACTATGCCCTATAAGATAATGCAGATCAGCCCGCCGCTGCCCTCGTTGACGATGCGCTGCAGCGTCTCCTGAAACTTTCGCCGGGCATCCTCCGGCATGCGCTGCAGCTTGGCCTGGAGATCCTCGTTGACCAGTTCGTGGAAACTGCGCCCGAAGATGTTGGACTCCCAGATTTTCGAGGTGTCTCCCTGGAATTTCTCCATCAGGTAATTGACCATGTCCTCGCTCTGCTTCTCATTGCCCACAATGGGCGAGACAGTGGATTCGATATCCACTTTGAACATGTGGATGGAAGGGGCGCTGGCCTTCAGGCGGACGCCGTACCGCCCCCCCTGCTTCATGATCTCCGGCTCCTGAAGGATCAGCTCATCCATTCCGGGCATGACGATGCCGTACCCCGTCTCGTGGACGCTCTCCAGGGCGGAGGATACCTTGTCGTAGGCGCTTTTCACCGCCGCCAGCTCCGTCAGCAGGCTCATCAGGTCCCCGTCGTCGGCAATGGCGAAGCCGGACTGGGCGCTGATGGTGTCGTAGAACAGCTGCCGCGGCAGCTCCAGCTCCACCCCGGCCACCCCCTTCCCCAGGTCGATGCCGGTGATGCGCGCGTCTTTGATCTCGTCGGCGTCACCGATCTCCTCCATGGCCGAGCGGACCTGCCGCACGTGCTCCAGGCCGGCAGCCGACTCCCGGATGCGGGTGTAGATGCCGCTCTTGATGGGGTGGTCCATCGGCAGGGCGTCCACCCAGGAGGGCAGGTAGAAGTCCAGTTCGCACAGGGGAAACTCGAACAGCACCGCCTGCAGGATGTTTTTGATATCCTGCTCATTGAGGGTCAGGCAGTTGATGGGCATACAGGATACGCCGTGCTTTTTCGCGATCTCCTGGCTGATGGACTGGGCCCGCTGAGATGACGGCTCCTCTGAATTCAAGAGCACGATAAAGGGCTTGCCCAGCTCCTTGAGCTCCTCGATGACCCGATCCTCCGGCTCCACATAGTCCTCCCGGTCGATATCGGTGATGCTGCCGTCGGTAGTGACTACAATGCCGATGGTGGAGTGCTCCGTGATGACCTTTTTCGTGCCGATCTCCGCGGCGTCGGCCATGGGGATCTCCTCCTCGAACCAGGGAGTCATGACCATCCTGGGCTGGCCGTCCTCAAACTGGCCCATGGCCCCTTTGACCATGTACCCCACGCTGTCGATGAGGCGGACCGATACCGTGGCGCCATCCCCCAGGGACACCTCCACCGCCTCCTCGGGCACAAATTTCGGCTCCGCTGTCATCACCGTCTTGCCGCTGCCGCTCTGAGGCAGTTCGTCAATGGCCCGCTCCCGGCGGTAGACGTTGTCGATGTTGGGGATCACCTGTGTCTCCATAAAGCGCTTGATAAAGGTGGACTTTCCGGTTCGAACCGGTCCCAGGACCCCGAGGAACAGACTGCCCTCCGTCCGGGTCGCAATATCTTGATAGATCGATGGATTTGTCATAGCCTCCGCCCTCTTTTCCCAAGTCTTTCACTGCATCCTATGAGAGGTTGACCGGGCTTATACCTGAAATCTTGCCCCGTTCCGCCTGTATTGGCTGCGAAATATGTGGAACATGCACAATTGTGGCTGGAGGCATTCCCTCAGAATTTGGCTGAAACGTTTCTTTACAGATGGCGCTTTAGTATGATAAATTGTTACTGCAATAAATTTTGCGGTTACCTGGAAGGTAGGAGGAATGAAAAGATGAAAAAGATCCTTGCGCTGCTGCTGGCTCTGTCCATGGCCTTTGCTCTGGTGGCCTGCGGCGGCAACAACGGCGGCAATACCGCTGACAACGGCGGGAATTCCACCGGTAATGACACCACTGCCAACAACACCAGTGACGCCGGCGGCGAGGCTGAGGCCGAGAGCGACCTGGCCTATGTCCAGGAGAAAGGCACCCTGGTGGTGGGCATCACCGAGTTTGACCCCATGGACTATCAGAGCGCCGAGGGCGAGTGGATCGGCTTTGACGCCGACATGGCCAAGGCCTTTGCCGAGAGCCTGGGCGTCACCGCCGAGTTCCAGCTCATCGAGTGGGACAACAAGGTCATGGAGCTGGACGGCAAGACCATCGACGTGGTGTGGAACGGCA
>CALXDE010000058.1 GCA_944386965.1 uncultured Oscillospiraceae bacterium | reverse complement strand
CAGCCTGTTCGTGCCCCTCAGGGGGGAGCGGTTCGACGGCCACGCCTACATTCCCCAGGCCCTCGCCGCCGGGGCGGCGGGGTGCCTGTGCGAGAGACTGCCGGAGACGCTGGCGGCGGATAAATTTTACATCCAGGTGCCCGATACCCGCCTGGCTTTGAAGGCCCTGGCCTCCTGGTACCGGGGACTGTTTGAGATCCCCTTCATTCAGATCACCGGCAGCGTGGGCAAGACCACCACCAAGGAGATGGTGGCCGCGGTGCTCTCCCAGCGCTACAGGGTGCTGGCCACCAGGGGGAACTTCAACAACGACATCGGCGTGCCTTTGACCCTCTTCGGCCTGGAGCGGGCGCACCAGGCGGCGGTGATCGAGAGCGGCATGAACCACTTCGGGGAGATCCGCTACCTGGGGGAGATGGTCCGGCCGGATATCGCCGTCATCACCAACATCGGCGACGCCCATATCGAGTACCTGGGCAGCCGGGAGGGAATCCTCAAGGCCAAGTGCGAGATCTTTGAGAACCTCCGGCCGGAGACGGGACTTGCGGTGCTCAATGGCGACGACGAGCTGCTCCGGGGGCTGCGGCTGCCCTTTGACACGGTGCTGTGCGGCCTGGGGGAACACTGCGGCGTCCGGGTGAAGGACGTGGCGGACCACGGTGTCCAGGGCATTTCCTGCACCGTGGTCACGGAGAGGGACACTTATCCCTTGGAGATCCCGGCCCTGGGCACCCACATGGTCTATCCCGCCGCCATGGCCGTGGCCATCGGGGAGAGGCTGGGCCTTGGGGCGGAGGAGATCATCCGGGGCGTGGCGGCCTACCGGCCCGCCGGCAGCCGGATGCGGGTGATCCGCTGTACAGAGGGCCGCATCCTGCTGGACGACTGCTACAACGCCAATCCACAGTCCATGGAGGCGGCTCTGCGGGTGCTGGCAAGGGAGCGGGGCACCGTGGCGGTGCTGGGGGACATGAACGAACTGGGGGAGCTGTCGGAGGATGCCCACGCCCGCGTCGGCGCCCTGGCCGGGTCCCTGGGCATCGGCACCCTGGTGGCCATCGGGGAGAAGGCCCGGGCCATGGCCCGGGGCGCGGCGGGGATGGATGTGTGCTGGTTCCCCACGGTGGAGCAGGCTATGGAGACGCTCCGGGAGCTGTTCCGGCCGGATACGGTACTGCTGGTGAAGGCCAGCCACGCCATGCGCTTTGAGGAGATTGTGGAGGGGCTGAAGTCCCTTTGAACCGAGCAAGGAGAGAGTGACAATCCATGTTGATTTTAGCCTTTGAATCCTCCTGCGACGAGACGGCGGCGGCGGTGGTCCGGGACGGGCGCACCGTCCTCAGCGACGCCATTTTGTCCCAGGCGGATATGCACGCTATCTACGGCGGCGTGGTGCCGGAGATCGCCTCCCGCAAGCATGTGGAGGGTATCGCCGCCCTGACGGATCAGGCCCTCCGGGAGGCGGGCGTCCAGCGGGAGGACATCGACGCGGTGGCGGTGACCTGCGGGCCCGGCCTCATCGGGGCGCTGCTGGTGGGGGTGAACTTCGCCAAGAGCGTGGCCTATGCTTTGGGGAAGCCCCTGATCCCGGTGCACCATCTGCGGGGCCACATCGCCGCCAACTACATCGCCTTTCCGGAGCTGGAGCCGCCGTTTCTGGCCCTGTGCATCTCCGGGGGCAACTCCATGCTGGTGGACGTCCGGGGCTACACGGACATGGAGATCGTGGGCGCCACCCGGGACGACGCGGCGGGGGAGTGCTTTGACAAGGTGGCCCGGGTGCTGGGCCTGCCCTACCCCGGCGGGAAGCCCATGGAGGACCTGGCCCAGGGGGGCGATGACCACGCCTACGTTCTGCCCCGGTCCCATGTGGCCGACAGCGATCTGGACATGTCCTTCTCGGGCCTGAAGACGGCGGTGGTGAACCTGGTCCACAACGCCCAGCAGAAGGGGGAGACGCTGGACCGGCCCGGCCTCGCGGCCTCCTTTGCCGCGGCGGTCAGCGACGAGCTGGTGCCCCGGGCCACCCTGGCCGCGAAGCGGTACAACCACCACACGGTGGTGGCCGCCGGGGGCGTGGCCGCCAACTCCCGCATCCGCGCCGACCTGGAGCGCGCCTGCCGGGAGAACGGCCTGCGGCTATTCCTGCCGCCGCTGAAGCTCTGCGGGGACAACGGGGCCATGATCGGCTGCCAGGCCTACTATGAGGCGAAATGCCGGCACTACGCGGACATGACCCTGAACGCCTACGCGAATCTGGAGATCTGATGGACGAAAGGCGGCGCTTTTGAGAAAAAGCGCCGCCTGTTTGTTTTGTCGGAGCTGGCGGAAAAGCTGTAAAATTTTGATGCGGCGGGTGCAAAATGGCGGGAAAGGCCTGAATCTGATGTATATATGCATGTGGTGTCGTTATGTTAACAAAATAAGGAGATTTCGGGAGAGGACAAATGCGGATTGCTGTCCTGTCAGTTTTTTCCAAAATGTCTCTGAGAGCTTGAAATAAAAAGAAAAATTGACTGTGGAAAACGCGGTGGAAAATGTGTATAACTCCATGTAGTGAAAAGTTATTGATTTTCTTATGTCAATTCAAAAGCGATGGGAATTTTTGGATATATTCTATCGGCCTGGAATGAAAAATGAAAAATTTTGATTAAATTTGTGGAAAGCGGGAACAAGCGGCGGCGTTTTTTCGGTGAAGGTGTCCCTGCGGATATGCAGGCGGGAGACGGATATGCGACGCCGCTCCTGCAAAAATACGGATGGTATAACCGGGAAAGGGATTCGCATGCTGGGGACAGCCCAACGCTTCTCCAGGGAGGTTTCCGCAATGGAAGGATTTTTTGGGATTTTGAGTTGACGGAAGCGAAAATTTGTGGTATGATTCCACTTGTTCCGTGAAGTGAGGCGCTGGCTGTTGCTGGGGAGATTTTTTTCAGAGGCCGCGGCGTGGGACAAGCAAAAAACAGGACCTGACGGAGTTCGGTTCTCATATGCTGGAATAGCTCAGTCGGTAGAGCAGCTGATTCGTAATCAGCAGGTCGTCAGTTCAAGTCTGATTTCCAGCTCCAGAAGCTCCGTTTAGGCAGGTCCTAAGCGGAGCTTTTTGATGTGGGACAAGAACGAATCCAAAGGAAGCCCAGCATATCGAGAACGAGATCCGGGGCGCGGTGAAGCGGTGGGGGACGGCTGAGCCGTACACCAGATTTGCGCCAAATTTGTGAACAGTGGTGTGGATTCTTGTAGGTAGAGCTATGGAGAGGGCAAAAACAGAAACCACTTGAAAAGTTCTGAAAATGCGGAAATATTGAAAATCAGGATCATATTTCCGAGAAATAGAGAGGGAAAGAAATGGTAAAAATCCTGTTCGTGTGCCACGGCAATATCTGCCGCAGCCCCATGGCAGAGTTCGTGATGAAGGACCTGGTGAAGAAGGCGGGCCTGGAGAAAGAATTTCTCATCGAGTCAGCGGCCACCAGTACGGAGGAGATCGGCAATCCGGTCTACCCTCCCGCCCGGCGGAAGCTGGCCGAGCACGGAATTGGCTGCGCGGGAAAGATTGCCCGGCAGATGACCAAAGATGACTACGAGGAGTACGACCTGCTCATCGGCATGGATCAGGCCAACATCCGGAATATGTGCCGCATCTGCGGCGGCGACCGGTGGGGGAAAATCCACAAGCTGCTGGAGTACGCCGGCAGCCAGAAGGAGCCCACGCGCGAGCCCAGCGAAGCGGGCCGCGGCGGGCGCAAGGTGAATTGGCCCAAAGGGCCAAGAGAGGATTGCGCCGGCGATGTGGCGGACCCCTGGTACACCGGCGACTTCGAGGCCACCTGGCGGGATGTGCTGGCAGGCTGTCAGGGGCTGCTGAGCGCCTTGGCAGAGGAAAAGAGAGGATAAATCCGGACAAATGCCTTTCTTCGCGGCGCGGCTTCTGTCCCTGTTCTCGGCGGGGGCCGGCCGGAGTTTCGGGGAGCGCCGCCGTGCCCGGGAGGCACCGGCCCGCTTCCGGAAAGGAAGAATACGCTGACAAAAATATCGCCAATCAGGGAAACCTGATTGGCGATATCCGTTAGTCCGGTTCAGAGCGGTTGAGATTTGCTTCTGCCTGGCGCATAAATTTCTCGGAGAGGCGGATGACCTGAAGCGGCGTGTGGTCAGGCTCTCTCCGGCTGAAGAGAACAATTTGGGAAAAATAGTCCCGCTTGATTTGAAGGGCGTTTCTGCGCTGTTCTCCCGCGGTATTTTTCCACTGGTCATGGATTTCCTTTGGAAGCTCGAAAGAATACATCTGCTCGTTGTTGCTGAGAATCCAGGTGTTCTCATCCTGGGTGTCCCAGTGGATGCTGTATCCATCCCAGTGGCTGCGGTAATTCTTGGCAAAGCGCTCTGACTTGGTTGATCGGATCAGAAACAGAATCGTTCCATTCTCCAGCAGGCCGATGGTTGTGAGCTCCTGCAGCCGGAGAACCTCAGAGAGGAACGCCTGCATGGAGTCGAACCCCTCCGCGTGGGTGTACGCCTCCATGCCGTCATAAAAATCGCTGTCCGGATACCGCATCCAATGGTCAAGGAAGATGCAGGCGGATTGCGCGAACCCGCTGTCCTCCTGCGCGAACTGCTCCAGATCGTCCATACAGGTCCTGATGGTACGGAACATAGGGCTGGTGGAGAAGGAGATCAGCGGGATTCGATGGGCCTGGGCGAAGGGAATCGCGGCTGCGGTAAACCCATCGACCGAGGCGACTGCGACCTGGTATACATACCGCGCCATGGCGCAATATTGGGGCGCGGACGTGCGTCTGTCTCTGCGGTTTTTGAGGATTCTTTCCGTAACCACCTCAAAGTGGTTGATATCGTCCCGCAGGCCCAGGGCGTTTCGGACGACCGGCAGGCCGATGGGCTTGTTGTAGCATTTGCACTCAATCAGCAGCCTTGTGGGATAATAGAATGGCGTCTGTACCGGCGGGGAAAGCAGCACATCCGCGTTGTGCGGCTGGCCCAGGCCCTGCACCATGAGGCCGGGCGCCCCCCTGTAGACGAGAAGGTTGTCCGGGATGACCGGCTGAAACCCGCAGGAGAGCAGCAGATGGTATACGAAAAATTCAAATAATTTCCCTTTGATGGATGCCATACAATCCCTCCCGAGGCGTATTTTGACGGACAACCCCATTATAGCAAGCAAAGGGACAGAAAACAACGGTGTTTTCCCGAGATAGCGCACCATCTCTCTCTTTCCCGCGCTGTCCCCAGAGCCCTCCGGCACGGCTTTGCCTGGCGCGGAGGCATTTTTTCCCTGCCCGGGACCGCGCCGGCGTCACCGCCCTCGCCCATGGAATGCCTTCGGGAAGCGCTTGAAAAACCGGCTGAATCTGATATACTTTCCCCATAGACTCGCGCGGCGGCAGGGGAGAGGCCGCGGACATATGTCCTCCGGGTGAAACCGGAGGGTGGGGGAGGGGAGAGCGCCATGAGCGTAACGGTAGCGGATCTGCTGAAGCTGCCCAGTCTGCGCAACGCCCGCCTGGCGGCGGGGGCCGGGGGACTGGGAAAGCCGGTGTCCTCCATCTCGGTGCTGGAGTACGCCGTCCCCAATGTCAGGCAGGACGAGCTGTTCAGGAACATTGAATTTTACGGCAGTGAGATCGTCATTACCGGCTTTATGAACATTCCCCGGGATGTGGCCGCCCAGTGCGTCAATATCCGCCGCCTGGCCGCCGCCGGGGAGGTGGGGCTGATCCTCTTCTATGTGGGGCTCTTCATGCCCCGGGTGGACCCGGCCCTCATCGCCCTGGCCGACGAGCTGGATTTTCCCCTGATCGTCATGCCGGAGCGGCAGATGAACCAGCGCTACTCCGAGGTCATCAGCGAGGTCATGGAGGCCATCTTCAAGGATCAGAACTCCGCCGCCGGCCTGGTGGGGGACATTTTGCAGCGGATGTCCCTGCTGCCCGAGCACCAGCGGACGCTGGACGCGGCGCTGCGGCTCCTCAGCGACCGCATCCGCGCCTCCGCCGCCGTAGCGGACCGGGGCCGCCGCGTCCTCAGCGCGGCCAACTGGCCCCGGACACTGGAGCTGGAGGCGGAGAAGGTCCTTCCGGCCCTGCCTGGCCTGCCGGAGTCCTACGGGTCCCCCATGCCCTTGGAGGAGGGGCGGTTTCTCCTGTACCGCGCCGCGCTGGCGGACACTTCGGATGCCGGAATGGAGCTGTTCCTTCTCAAAGAGGGCGGCCCCCTGCCGCCGGAGACAGTGCGCCAGTCGGCGGAGGTGGTCCGCCTGGCGGCAAACCTCTGGGGCCGGGGACACGGGCGGGAGGTCATGGGGGAGCTGGTACGGGCCATTTTGCGGGACGAGCCGCTGAAGATGCGCCGCCTGGCGGATATCTTCTCCGTGGACGTGGCCTCCATCCACAGCATGTGGCTCCTCCAGGGGGACAAGGACCAGGCGGAGCGGTTCCGGCGGCAGGCGCTCCCCCTCAGCCAGGAGGTCCTCGCCCACACCTGCCGCACCCTGGTGGCGGACTACTACGAGGGCGATCTGGTGATTTTCATGGACTGGACCGGGGAGGCCCCGCCGCCCGGCGCCATGGCGGAGGCCCTCTGCGCGCAGATGGAGCACGCCGGCCTGGAGGCGGTGCTCACCATCTGCCAGGAGCTGCCCACCAC
>CALXDE010000057.1 GCA_944386965.1 uncultured Oscillospiraceae bacterium | reverse complement strand
CGTCAGCGTTGCCATCGGCGAGCTGGCGGACGGCCTGGACATCGACCTGGACGCGGTGCGCAAGAAGTACGACGGCCTGGACGGCACGGAGCTGGCCATCTCCGAGTCCCAGGAGCGGATGGCCGTGGTGGTGGCCGCCGGGGACGCGGAGAAATTCATCGCCGCGGCGGACGCGGAGAACCTGGAGGCCTACCAGGTGGCGGTGGTGACGGAGCGCCCCCGGATGGTGATGCGCTGGCGGGGCGAGACCATCGTGGACCTGAGCCGGGACTTCCTGAACACCAACGGCGCGGTGAAGCACGCGGAGGCCGCGGTGCCCACCGCCGGGAAGGCCGCCTCCGCCGGCTGGAACAGCCTGCGGGAGATGGCCGGGAGCCTATCGTGCGCCTCCCGCCGGGGGCTGGCGGAGCGGTTTGATTCCACCATCGGCGCCGGCAGCGTGCTGATGCCCTTTGGCGGCAAGTACCAGCGGACGCCGGCCCAGGTGATGGCCGCCCTGCTGCCGGTGCTGCCGGGACAGGAGACGGACCAGGCCAGCGTCATGGCCTGGGGCTTTGACCCGGAGGCCATGGCGGAGAACCCCTACCAGGGGGCCTATGACGCGGCAACCGTGTCCCTTGCCAAACTGGCGGCCGCCGGCGCGGACTACAAAGACGCCTACCTCACCTTCCAGGAGTTCTTTGAGAAGCTCCGGGACAACCCGGAGCGCTGGGGCAAGCCCCTGGCCGCCCTGCTGGGGGCCCTGGACGCCCAACTGGACTACGGCGCGGCGGCCATCGGCGGCAAGGACTCCATGTCCGGCACCTTCAACGACCTGGACGTGCCCCCCACTCTCATCTCCTTCGCCATCGCGCCCGTGAAGGCCGGGGAGGTCATTTCGTCGGAGTTCCAGGGGCCCGGCCACCCGGTATACCTGTTCCGGCCCGGCCAGTGGGACGAGCTTCACAGCCTCTGCCAGGCGGGGAAGGTCCTCTCCGCCCGGGCGGCGGAGCACGGGCTGGCCGAGGCGGTGATGCAGATGTCCTTCGGCAACCGCATCGGCTTCACCGCCGCCCCGGGGACGGACGCCCCCTGGTATGCCCCCTGCCCCGGCATGATTGCGGCGGAGCTGGCGGATGACGCGGGCCTGCCCGGCAGCCGCAGGCTCGGTGCGACCGCGGTGGAGCCGGTCATCGCCATCGGGGCCGACAGCGCCCCCGTGGACGAGCTGCTCTCTCTGAACGAGGGCGTGCTGGAGGATGTGTACCCCAACCGGACGCCCCGGGACCCCGCCCCGGTGCCGGTGCTGGAGGCCCCGGCCTTCACACGCTTCGCCCCCAGGACGGGCGCGGCGGCGCCGCGGGTGCTGATTCCCGCGTTCCCCGGCACCAACTGCGAGTATGACTCCGCCCGGGCCTGCCTGCGGGCGGGCCTGGCCCCGGAGATTCTGGTGCTCAACAACCAGACGCCGGACAAGGTGGCGGAGTCCGCCGTCCGGTTCGCCCGGGCGGTCCGGGAGAGCCAGATTCTCTTCCTGCCCGGCGGCTTCTCCGGCGGCGACGAGCCCGACGGCTCCGGCAAGTTTATCACCGCCTTCCTCCGCTCCCCCCAGGCCGCGGACGCGGTGATGGACCTGCTGAAAAACCGGGACGGCCTTATCTTAGGCATCTGCAACGGCTTCCAGGCCCTCATCAAGCTGGGGCTGGTGCCCTTTGGGGAGATTCGGGACACGGACGCCTCCTGCCCCACCCTGACCTACAATGTGATTGGCCGCCACCAGTCCCGGATTGTCCGGACCCGGGTGGCCTCCAACCGGTCCCCCTGGCTCGCCCGGGTTCAGGTGGGCGACATCGTCAGCGTGCCCATCTCCCATGGGGAGGGGCGGTTCCTCTGCCCGCCGGAGCTTCTGGCGCAGCTCGCTGAAAACGGCCAGATTGCCACCCAGTACGTGGACGACGGCGGCGTGCCCACCATGGACATCGGCGGCAACCCCAACGGCTCCGTCTGGGCCGTGGAGGGCATCACCTCTCCCGACGGCCACGTCCTCGGCAAGATGGGCCACAGCGAGCGGGTGGGCCCGGGGCTGTACAAAAATGTCCCCGGCAATTACGACCTGGGCCTGTTCCAGGCGGCAAAAGACTACTTCTCCCTATAAATTCCCCTCCGCGGGAAACCATAGATTTCAAGAAATGAGGTGGCCCTATGGCATATTTCTTCTCCGAACCCTCCCGGACCTTCAGCGAGTATCTGCTGGTGCCGGGCTACTCCTCCTCGGAGTGCATCCCCGCCAACGTCTCTCTCAAGACCCCGGTGGTGAAGTACCGCCGGGGGGAGGAGCCGTCCCTCACCATGAACGTGCCCATGGTCTCCGCCGTCATGCAGGCGGTGTCCGGCGAACAGATGGGCATCGCCCTGGCGAAGGAGGGCGGCATCGCCTTTATCTATGTCTCCCAGCCCATTGAGCAGCAGGCGGAGATGGTGCGGAAGGTGAAGAACTACAAAGCGGGCTTCGTCACCAGCGACTCCAACCTGCGGCTGGGGGACACCCTGGCGGACGTGCTGGCCCTGAAGGAGCGGACCGGCCACTCCACCATGGCCGTCACCGACGACGGCACCGGCACCGGCAAACTGCTGGGCCTGGTCACCAGCCGGGACTACCGGGTCAGCCGCATGGACCCGGCCACGCCGGTCCAGGACTTTATGAC
>CALXDE010000056.1 GCA_944386965.1 uncultured Oscillospiraceae bacterium | reverse complement strand
ATCTGGTCCAGGAAGCGGCCGATCATGGAGTGTTCGCTGGTGCCGATGAGGTAGAGGTCCTCTCCCTCGATCTTGTACATCATGGCGTCCATCTCCGTCTGGGACATGACGCCCTCCACCACGTTGCCGTGGATCATGAAGGGGGGGACGCAGAAGGTGAAGCCCTTGTCGATCATAAAGTCCCGGGCGTAGGCCAGGACAGCCTCGTGGAGGCGGGCGATGTCCCCCAGGAGATAGTAGAACCCGTTGCCGGACACCCGGCCGGCGGCGTCCATGTCGATGCCGTCGAACCGCTCCATGATCTCCGTGTGGTAGGGGATGGGGAAGTCGGGCACCACCGGCTCTCCGAAGCGCTCCACCTCCACGTTGCAGGAGTCGTCGGGCCCGATGGGCACGGAGGGGTCGATGATGTTGGGGATCTGGAGCAGGATGTGACGGATCTGGGGGGCGAGCTCCTCCTCCTTGGCCTCCAGCTCCGCCAGCCGGTCGGCCTGGGCCTTCACCTGGGCCTTGACGGCCTCGGCCTCCGCCAGCTTGGAGGGGTCCTTCTTGGCCTGACCCATGAGCATGCCGATCCGCTTGGAGAGGCTGTTGCGCTGGGACCGCAGGTCGCTGGCCTCGGTGACGGCGGCGCGGTACTGGCTGTCCAGGGCGATGACCTCATCCACCAGGGGAAGCTTGGCGTCCTGGAACTTCTTCTTGATGTTTTCCTTCACGATCTCCGGGTTCTCCCGGATAAATTTGATATCCAGCATAGTTGTTGATACCTCGTTGATGAATGTGATTTCTATGGGATCGGGGCCCTGGGCCCCGGGATGAGCGATTTTTTCGGCAGCTTTGCCGGAGCGAGCGAGGCGTTTCGCGCCCCGGCGCGACCTGGTTTTGCCGCCAGACCCTGGCGGGGTGGGCGAGGGAGTTCCGCCCCCTCGGGGGCGGGTCACTTTTTCCGCGGCGAAAAAGTGACCAAAACGCCGCCGGGGGACGCGTCCGAGACGCACGCGGCGAGCCGCTGCGTCAGGCCGCTTACCCCCGGACCCCCGGAATTTTACGGGGGAACGCCATCCGGAAAACCGGGCAGTCATCGGCGGCGCGTGGGCGGGGAACTGCCTCTGCGCTGATTCCCGCTGACGCTGACCCGGCGCTTGCGCCAGTCTCTGCGGCCTTCGCTGCTTGCGCCGCTTCTTGATGCTGTCTCCCGGTGCGCCGGGAAATAGCTGGGCCCCCGCCGGAGCCCAGCGCAGCGGGTCCGGTGGGGAGAGGAGGCACAGCGAAACGAGCGAGCTTGTGCCGCCAGGCGGAAGCGAGGGATATGGAGCTTGTGCCGACGAGGTAGCGCCTAGTGAAACGGAAGGCGCGGGGCCAGGAGTAGGGGGTCGACTGGTTACGGCGAAAGCCGCTGAAATCCCGGTTGGATGGTCAGGGCTGTCTCTGTTCGTGAAAAGTTTTCTTTTGGACCGGCCGCGGCCCGTTTGTCTCCGGCCCAAGAGCCGCCGCCAAAGCGGCGGTTGGCCTCCGACACAGGCCTGCGGGCCAAGTCTTTTCTAAAAAGAAAATGGGGGGCGGAGCCGTCTCCCCTCGGCAGGGGATCGAGGGGCGCTACCGCCTTTGCCCTGGCGGCAAAAGCCCCTGTTTCACGTGAAACATTCTCCGCCTCCGGCGCCGGGGCTATTTCCCCAGCTCCAGCCGCCCCAGGGCGTCCAGCAGGGCGTTGAGATCGTCCACCCCGTAGTAGGTGATCTCCACCTTGCCCTTTTTCTTCCCGTGGGCGATGTGGCAGGCCCGGCCCAGGCGGTTGGAGAGATCCCGCTCCGCCTCCGCCACATAGTTGACGGCGGGGGAGGGACTCCGGGGCTGCTCGGGCTTTTCGCTCTGGAGGCGCTTGACCAGCTGCTCGGTCTGGCGGACGCTGAGCGCCTGGTCCACCACAGTCTGGGCGGCCTGGGCCTGGACCCTGCCCTCCAGGGCCAGCAGGGCCCGGGCGTGGCCGGCGGAGAGCTTGTTCTCCTCCAGGAGCCGGCGCACCGGGGCGCTGAGCCCCAGCAGGCGCAGGGTGTTGGCCACGGCGCTGCGGGACTTGCCCAGGCGCTGGGCCACCTGTTCCTGGGTCATGTTGTACTGCTCCATCAGGGTATGGAAGCCCTGGGCCTCCTCCATGGGGTTCAGATCCTCCCGCTGGAGGTTTTCGATCATGGCCAGCTCCATGGCCTTGTGGTCGTCGGCCTCGATGATGACCACCGGGATCTCCTTGAGCCCGGCCTGCTTGGCCGCCCGCCACCGGCGCTCGCCGGCGATGATCTGGTAATATCCGGAGCCCAGCTTCCGCACCGTCAGAGGCTGGATGACGCCGTGCTCCCGGATGGAGTCCGCCAGCTCCGCCAGGGCCTCCGGGTCGAAGTGCTTCCGGGGCTGGCCGGAGAAGGGCTCGATCTGGGAGATGGGCAGGGAGGAGGTGACAGTGTCGGCCGCGGAGAAGTCGTCTCCCAGAAGGGCGCCCAGGCCCTTGCCCAAGCCCATGGATTTTGCCATGTTGGTACTGCTCCTTTCTCAAAGGGGATGGAATGGGGCGCTTTCAGCCGTTTTTGCGCAGAAATTCCTCCGCCAGCGCCCCATAGGCCTCCGCGCCCCGGGAGGTCCGGTCATAGGCGCTGATGGGCTTGCCGTGGCTGGGCGCCTCGGACAGGCGGACGTTGCGGGGGATGACGGTGGCGTAGACCTTGCCGGGGAAGTAGCGCTTGACCTCCTCGGCCACCTGGATGGCCAGGTTGGTGCGGCTGTCGTACATGGTCAGCAGCACCCCCTCCAGCTCCAGCTTCCGGTTCAGCCCCCGCTTCACCAGGCGCACCGTGTTCATCAGGTCGCTGAGCCCCTCCAGGGCGAAATACTCCGCCTGGACCGGCACCAGCAGGGTGTCGGCGGCGCACAGACCGTTGAGGGTCAGCAGCTCCAGGGAGGGGGGACAGTCGATGAAGATATAGTCGTAGCCGGGGGAGAGGGGCTCCAGCACCTCCCGCAGGCGGGACTCCCGGTGCTCCAGGCCGATCATCTCGATGCCCGCGCCGGCCAATCCCTTGCTGGAGGGGAGCACGTCCCCGTATCGGGTGGGGACCACCCGCTTTTCGGCGGGGACGTTGTTGATGATGGCGTCATACACCCCGGGGGACAGGGACTTGTCCACCCCCATGCCGGAGGTGGCGTTGGCCTGGGGGTCGAAGTCGCACAGGAGGACTCTCTTGCCCCGCTCCTTCAGAGCCGCTGTGAGATTGACGCAGGTGGTGGTTTTTCCCACGCCGCCCTTCTGGTTGACGATGGCGATGATTTTTGCCACAAAAGCACCTCCCGGGATTGCGATGACAGGATCACTATTGTTTTAGTATATCACAGTTTTGCGGCAATGCAACTGGATTTCTGCTGGAAAACGCAAATTTGGCGGATTTTGTGCAGGCCGCCGGAGGGTTTGGCGGTTCCTCCGGCCCGCCGGCGTGTTTCACGTGAAACATTTCTGCCGGGAAGACGAAAAAGGCCCGCCGTGTTTCACGTGAAACACGGCGGGCGGGGGAGGGGTCATATGAGCATCATCCCGTCCAGGGGCGGGACAATGATCCGCAGGCGGCCGAACCAGGCGTTGAATTGCTGGCCGGTGACAGCGTCGGTGGCCACGGGGCTGGACCAGGGGAAGGTCATCTCGATGGGCGTCTCCCCGGTGTTCAGGACCACCAGGGTCCGCTCCTTCTTCCAGGTCCGCAGGAAGGCCAGGCCGCAGCCCTCGCTGTAGAGGTAGCGGATGTCCCCCCGCTGGAGGGAGGGCCGGTTCCGGCGCAGCCAGCCCAGCTTCCGGAAGTGGGCCAGCAGGCCCTGGTCCTCCTCGCCCCAGGGGAAGGTGCCCCGGTTGAAGGGGTCCTCGAACCCCTCCATGCCGGCCTCGTCCCCGTAGAAGATGGTGGGGGAGCCGGGGAAGGCATAGAGCAGCAGGGCGCCGGTCATCAGCCGCCGGCGGCCCCGGGTCCGCTCCTGGGGCCCCATGCGGTAGGACGCCCGCTGCTGCCGCGTCTCCAGGGGGACGGCGGGCGCGGCCCCCAGCATGGTCAGGACCCGGGGGTTGTCGTGGGTGCCCAGCATGTTCATGGAGCTGTAGAAGGCGGCGGGGGGATAGTTCTCCCGGATCGTCTCCATGGCCTCCACAAAGTCCCGGGCCGGCCCCCCCAGCAGATACACCAGGGCCGCCAAGCGGAAGGGGTAGTTCATCAGACCGTGGGTTTCCCGGCCCAGGAGATAGCGCCGGCGCTGGGAGTAGGCGATCTTGTTGCTGCCGTCCTCCCACACCTCCCCCAGGAGGAAGGCGTCGGGCTTCTCCTCCTCCATGACGGTCCGGATCTTCTCGATGAACCAGTCGGGGAGCTCGTCGGCCACGTCCAGACGCCAGGCGTCGGCCCCCAGCCGCAGCCACCGCCGGACGATGGAGTCCGGTCCCTCGATGATGTAGTCCACATAGGAGGGCTCCCCCTCGTTCACCGCCGGCAGGGTGTGGATGCCCCACCAGGAGTCGTACTGGTCGGGCCAGCGGTGGAAGTGGTACCAGGGGTAGTAGGGGCTGTCCTGGCTCTGGGCGGCCCCCAGGGTGGGGTAGTATCCCTGGGCGTTGAAGTAGAGGCTGTTGCTGCCGGTGTGGTTGAACACCCCGTCCAGCATCACCCGCATGCCCCGGCGGTGGGCCTCCCGGCACAGCTGGACAAAGTCCTCCTCCGTGCCCAGCATGGGGTCGATCTTACTGTAGTCGGCGGTGTTGTACCGGTGGTTGCTGTCCGCCTCGAAAATGGGGCAGAAGTACAGCGTGGACACCCCAAGGCTCTCCAGGTAGTCCAGCTTGGAGAGCACCCCCTGGAGATCCCCGCCGAAGAAGTCCCGGTTGCGGATCTCCCCCCGCTCGTCGGGGAGGTATTCCATCAGCTCGTTCCAGTTCTGGTGGACCAGCCGGTCCCCCACCATGCCGGCGGGGTCGGGGATCTTGGAGCGGCAGAAGCGATCTGGAAAAATCTGGTAAGTTATGCCCCGGCCGAACCAGTGCGGGGTGGTCTGGCTGCCGTCTTAGACGGTGAGCTGCCAGCGCCGCAGCTCCTCCTGGGGGCAGTAGCCCTCGGTGCCCAGGCAGACCTGGCTGCCGTCGGCCCGGGTAAAGCGGAAGGCGTACCACACCAGTTCCGGCTGGTCCGGGGCGGTAAAGATCCCGGAGAACACGCTCCGGTCCC